>NZ_ALNJ01000028.1:0-141602 GCF_000293135.1 Klebsiella sp. OBRC7
TCAAAAGACCACAGCCGTGTCAAACGCCCTTCACTATGGCGAACACAGTTTTGCACCACATCATCCCACTCTTTATCAAGAGGCTCCAATGCGACAATATCGGGATAAAGCCAATGGTTGCCACCCAACCCTTTGTTGTTGCTTGAACGCTTTTCGTCAATACGACGGCACAATAGCCCTTCTTCCTGCGAAAGATAATCAATCAGGATCGGATACAACGAATGCTCGGTAAAGCTAACAGTTTCAACTGTTGGTTCGGGGGCTACATTATTAGCATCCGCCTGCTCAACCACAGACTCCCCCCAATAAAACAACCGTGGTCTTGGCTTATCACGCGTCATCACCTGCGGACACATAGCTTTCGCTTTAACAGTTCGACTGCCACCAACCTCAGCGGTGATTTGGCTTAAAAAATCCTCATCGCTGACAAAACGTGGATTTTTACGTTTTTCAGCGAGTTCTGCGCTGTAGTGATCGATGATTTTCTGCGCCAGTTGGCGAGCAGTGAACTGCTGGCCGGGATTAGCCTGTAACACGTTGATTATCATCTGGGGGCGACTGGTCATATGCCTTCCTGCGTTTGTACGCACGGCTTTGCGTATCGGCTTTTAAGCGATGCGTGGTTTACAACTCCTGTGGATGCAGTTTACCTTTCAGAGTTACAGACATAAAGCATCGATTTCATTCTCATCAACGTGACGAACCACAATTGAATTTCACCGCTTTTGCGAGCATGATCGCAATAACATCAGCCTGTTACCCGGTTTATTCTTATGATCTCTCCAGAAACGCTGCAATCCGCCATCGCTAACGTCTCTGTCTGGCGTCAGGGCGAGGTATGCGCGCCGCATAAACCGCTGCTGCTGTTGTACGTACTGTCGCAGTACAAAGCAGGCCATCCACGCCTGTTTAACTACGGCCTGGAAATCCACGAACCGCTTACTTGCCTGCTGAAAGAGTTTGGCCCCAAGCGACGCACCGACTATCCCAATATGCCATTCTGGCGGCTGCGAACAGACGGCTTCTGGGAGATCGCTCACGCAGAAGGTTGCAAACCGCGCAAGGGCAATACTCAGCCGACAAAGAAAGAACTGATTGATAACCAGGTGGCGGGCGGCTTCGATGAGGCGGCTTACCAGCAATTGCTGGCCCACCCTGAGATGATCGACCAACTGGCCCAGAAGATCCTCACCGATCGCTTCCCGGAAAGTATTCAGCGGATCCTGGCCAACCAACTGGGATTCGATTTTATCGATCGCTCCAGGAACCGCGATCCGCGTTTCAGGGATATCGTTCTTCGCGCTTACCACTCACGGTGCGCGTTCTGTGGTTACGATCTCAGACTTGATGGCGCGCTGGTTGGTATTGAAGCGGCGCATATTCACTGGAAAGCGTACGGTGGTCCGTGCGTGGTAAACAATGGCCTGGCGCTCTGTACGTTGCACCATGACGCATTTGATATGGGGGCATTCGGGCTGGATGAGAGTATGACCATCCGCATCTCCGGCGGCGTCAGTCGTAGTCCGGTGGTAGACCATCTGTTCTGGCACCGGGACGGCCAGCAGTTATTCCTCCCTTATGACAAAACGCAGTGGCCTGCTGAACAGTATGTCGGCTGGCACCGTAAACAGATTTTCAAAGCCTGAGACCGCGAGCTTCACAGGTATCATCGATTATATGCTTTATCCCCTTTAGAGGATAAATTGCCTCTAACCTCTATAGCGGATAAATCCTGTACATCAGTCTGGATTTTAGAATAATAAGTCCCAACTCTCGCCCAGAGAAACCAGATTCTTGATTATTATTGATACCGTAATAGTCTGTACGAAGTTTGATCCGCAATCAGAGCCATTAAGTTGCCACTTTCCCGGTGACGTCGTCTTTATCGTCCGCTCCCTATCATCCCCCGCGGACAGCGCTTAGCGCTTGATAGATCCTCATCGCTGTAACAATCGGTCGCGTGTGTGGGGGAAAACGAGATAGCATGAGTAAGGGTAGGTTAAGACGTAATAATGCGTGCCACTCTGTTCAGGGGCATTACGTAAGAGTTGTTCCCTTAAGACAAGGGAGAGAGCAAGGCTTATAAAATAGCCTTGTATTTCTCTAATGCTTTCACGGTCATAGGTAGCCCCTGCCGTAACAACGCTTCTAGATACTCATCCACACTCTTGGGCGGTTTCTTCATGTTAGCGCGTTGCTCTGCAACAGCCTGCAGCGCTAATGCGTGGTTTAAGTCAAACAGATCTGAAATAAACTCATCCGGATGAAGAGCTTCAACATCAAATTCTGCGATGCATTCCCTTGGAAAATCTTTCAGATTAGCCGTAACAATCACTTCTGCATTACATCGCACTGCAGCTGCAACAACATGGCGATCATCTAGATCAGGCAACTCGATGCTAGCGATCAAGTTTTCATAACCCGTGACCATTGCATCTGGTATAGCCTCGTTCATCAGTTGATCTGTGCGCTTTACTTGCTCTGGAGTTAAATCACTCCGATCATGAAGCAAATTGCGCTGCCATTCATCCTGAATTTCAGCAGTCCATTTTGGCTGGTATAATCCTTTTAGCCCCAAACGCATCAAGAGATCCCGCAGTAGCGATGGGTACAGTACACATGCGTCTAAAACTACGGGATATGGAGAGTGGTTCATTAGTACAGTCCTAGATCCTGGCTAAGGTCGGACAACTCCTGCATGGCTTTCTGGCTTTTCTGATCACGTAACTCTTTATACTTCATCAGATCAGCAAAAAGTACGCGGCGATGGCGACCCGTTTTATGGAATGGCAGCTCGCCGTCTTCCAAAAGTTTCACCATATGGGGCCGTGAAACATTCAGAATATTGGCTGCTTCCTGCGTTGTTAATTCAGCATGTACCGGAACAACTTGTACTGCGTTACCCGCAGCCAACTCACCCAAGATGGCCATTAGCAACGTCAGGGAGGATGTTGGTAATTCAATCTGGTGAGATACATTGTCTGCATCCTGAATAGAAATTTTTTGTGTTTCAAGCTTGGTTGACAGGTAGGTTGCAAGTTCTCTCTGTCCACGGACTGCCGCCTCAATTTCCTTAGGAGCTGGTAGGCTCAAGCTGTCAAGAAATGAGTTTGTCATAGTATTCTCTAAAGTTGGTCGAGTTAAGTTAAATAGTATTCAATATCAATGATATATGTTATTACGGGTTTAGTTTTAAACTTTCAAATCACACTGTTAATTACGGGTTTAGATAGTCATTACGGGTTTATGTTTTAGCGGTTGTCACTCAAGCAAGTAAAGAGTAGTCGAAATAAACGAAAAACGCAATAAACGAAACAAACAAAATAAACGAAACTCGCATCAGAGGGATCGTACTTTGCGCCTATCATTCCCGATGTGCTTTCTGCGGCTATGATCTGCGGATGGATGGGGCGCTGATTGGCATTGAAGCAGTACATATTCACTGGAAAGCCTACGGTGGCCCGAGCGTGGTAAACAATGGCCTGGCGCTCTGTACATTACACCATGACGCGTTTGATATGGGGGCGTTTGGGCTGGATGAGAGTATAACCATCCGCATCTCCGGCGGCGTCAGTCGCAGTCCGGTGGTAGACCATCTGTTCTGGCAGCGGGACGGCCAGCAGTTATTCCTCCCTTATGACAAAACGCAGTGGCCTGCTGAACAGTATGTCGGCTGGCACCGTAAACAGATTTTCAAAGCCTGAAAAAACGCAACGGGCCGTTAAGCCCGTTGTTCGTTATATCACCGCAGTTCTATCACTCTCGCCCGCTCAGCCTGCTCTCGGTAGTGGGCGTATCGCTCCCGGAACCATGCTTGCTGTTCATCACTCATATTGCCGGTCACGGCGTCGATATCCACTGGCTGGCCCAGGGCGTGCATACGGGCAAAACTGCGCGCCAGAAAATCAAAATTCTTCAATGCGTTTATATCTTGTTGGTTCATTAGCATATCCCTCCAGTCATTGTGATTACTGTTCAAGGTCATATGCTTTTCTGATTTCAGTATCCGCCTGAAAAAGATCGTTTTTTGAGCGATGCGTGCGCATCAATCTGCCTGCGTTCACATTTCAGGAACGATAAAACTCTTCAGCCCCGGTAATGATTTTCCCCTCCCTTTTATCATCCGCGCAGAAAACACTACCGTCAGCCATGCAGTAAGTTCGCCATGTATCCGGAAGATGCGAACGGCGCAGATGCGCAGGATACACGAACCATTCCATCCCGCAGGGAAACGCCCTGCGAAGGGTGTTCCCTGCTCATTTACAGGAGAAACACCATGTCGCTTTTCGATAAAAAACCGTCGTTAATGCCGGTGGTTATCGCCCCTGATGTCTGGCAATCCTCTGTGGAATTTCCCGCCGACCCGCAGCAGGTGGAAGAACGGCTGGGCAATCTGTTGCTCGCCGTACTGCTGACCCTGCGCACCGCCGGGGCATCCCGCAAGAAAGTCACCTTTACGATCTACTGCCAGCCGCCGCAGGGCGATATGAAAGTCCCTGTCGCATTACCGCTGTCGCTCAACTATCACGGCCACTATGTGCAGGTCTCGATGGCTGAACAGGCATAACCTCTCCCCGCCGGAGTCGCCTCCGGACGGAGGTAGCTCCGGCTTCTTCCATGAGGATCGCACAATGGACAGAAGCAACGATATCTACCAGAAAGTCACCGACCAGATTATTGCTGAGCTGGAAAACGGCAATGTGCCGTGGATCCGCCCGTGGCGCGATGGCGAGCCGCCGTTCCCGATCAATGCGTTATCCGGTCGTCCGTATCACGGCATCAACGTGCCGCTGTTGTGGAACAGCGCCGACAAGCAAAGTTTTGCCAGCGACCGCTGGCTGACGTTCCATCAGGTCAGCGCGCTCGGCGGGCAAGTGCGCCGGGGCGAGAAATCCTCTCTGGCGGTGTTGTATCTGCCGCGCACGCAGGAAGAGACCGACGCTCTCGGTCAGCCATTGCTTGATGAAAACGGCGAGCCGCAGATACGGCATTTCGGGATCATCCGCGAGTTCCGGTTGTTTAACCTGTCGCAGTGCGACGGCCTGCCGCAGTCGCTGTCTGAGCCGTTTACCCGGCCCGCAGAGCCTGTGGAGATGGCCGAAACCATTGCGAAGAATAGCGGCGTGACGCTGCGCCATCGCCGCCAGTCGAAAGCGTATTACAAACCCGCGACCGACCTGGTGATGATGCCGCACCCGCAGCAGTTTGAAAGCAGCGAGGCGTACTACGCCACGCTGTTGCATGAACTGACGCACGCTACCGGACACGCTTCACGCCTCAACCGCCCCGGTATTGCCGGAGCGGAACGCACCGAAGCGCTCTACGCCGCTGAAGAATTAGTGGCGGAGATGGGGAGCGCCTTCCTGTGCGCCCATTGCGGCATTCAGGGCAGGCTCCAGCACGCCAGCTATATCGGCTACTGGCTGGATATCCTGCGCCAGGACAAGCGGGCAATGATCCGCGCCAGCGGTATGGCGCGCCACGCCAGTGAATGGCTGCTCAACGCTGTACCACAACCCTGTCAGCTTAGCGCCTGACAGCCCACTCGCACGGGGAGTCTTCCCCGTCGGGGAGTTGCTCCCCTTTTTTCTGGAGTGATATATGGGACTCGATCTCTTCTTTTTCGAACGGGCAAAAAACGCGCCCGATGAAAGCCAGTACGCCAGAGTGGGTTATTTCCGCAAGGTGAACCCGTTACTCAAATGGGTGGATAAACACGTTGGGCTGGTGCGCAACCAGGTGCTGTTAGAAGTCACAAAAGCACATTTGCAGGCGCTTCTGAGCGACCTGCAGAGCCTGACGCCGGATAACTGCGGCGCGGTTTATCCGACGATTGACGGCTTTTTCTATGGGTATACCGATTATGGAGAACACTACTGGAAAGACGTTCGCGCCGTCACCCACTGGGTGAAGGAGACGCTGGAGACGTTTGATTTTGAGCGAGACAGGCTGATGTTTTATGCCTGGTGGTAATTTTAAAGTGGCCGACAAAACGTCGGTCACTTTTTTCATTTCATACTCGGTCGGAGAAAAATAATATGCCCTGACTAAGTCTATTCAGCACCATTAATGAGTTGCCATGCTTCAGCTTCCGCCGCCTGAATTACATTGGCCGGATAGTGCGATAGCATCTCCTCCGGCATCTTGCCTGCCAATAAATCATTTGAGGTAGCAAACCACTCGGCTATGCCCCATGGTGTTTTCACCTTTGTCAGAATATCCAGAATCGATTTCATCACCGGTAATGGCCGCAAGTTTTCATCTAACGCATAACCAGGAAATGCCTCCCCTACACCATTTTTATGTACCGAGAAAATACAGCCCTCGCGTTTCCACTTAGCAAACTGTTCAGGAGTAAAATCCGTCAGCAGGGATATTTCATCTGCTGTCAGCCAGCCCTGTGCAACCAATTGCCCTCTGGCCTGCGCCAGTGCTTCCTCATCAATCAAAGTGCACAAATTACCTGCTATTTTTCCATCCAACGCTGTGTGGTTCACTCGCACCATAACATTGGCCTCACCAATCGCATTATTTCAGCCACCAGTACCATATTGAACAAAATTTGTCCGTTGAGATAAGCACAATATTTAACTGTTCCTGGCTGACAAAAAAACCTGTTACACACAAAAGGCCCAAAGGGAGAAACTGCAAAGGAAGGGCAACAAGGGCAAAGGGGCCTGCCCGGAAAGGGGAAATATGCTGAAGTGGCTACAAAGATCATCCCAAAGCCAGCCACCTGCGCCAGACGCTGCTCTGCCGGAGGGCTGGTTTGCGCCACTATCCGCAGAACAGTTGCTGGCGACGCCGCTACGCCAGTCCTGTTTGCACCAGTTACGGCAAATGACCCCCCTGCCGGATCCCCTGTTTGAAAGCTGGATCCTCGCGGCGATTCACCGCTTCGCCGCACTGGTGCAACTGCTACCCGCTTCCCAAAGTCATCACCACTCCATTCCCGGCGGGCTACTGGATCATTCGCTGGAGGTTGCCTGCAACGCCATCCGGCTACGCCAGGGTTATCTGCTGCCACCAGAAGCGGGCGCGGAAGAACAAGCCCGGCAGGCCAGTGCATGGACGGTCGCGGTGGTCTGCGCAGCATTGCTGCACGATACGGGAAAAATCGCCGTGGATATGGCGATTCATCAACGTGATAGCGCGCACTGGCATCCGTGGCAAGGGAATCTGGCGCAGCCTTATCGCTGGCAGTACCAGAGCCACGGTCGCGACTATCATCTGCATCCGGCGGCTGGCGCAATGTTGATTAATCAGTTGCTACCCTCGCCATTACTGGACTGGCTGGCCGGATACCCGGCGGCTTTTGCGTCCCTGATTTATCAGCTCACCGGACACTACGAACGGGCTGGCGCGCTGGCTGAACTGATACAGCAGGCCGATAAAGCCTCTGTCGCCCGATACCTTGGCGGCAATATCAAAACCGCGCTGGCGCAAAAGCCCTCGTCCTTCCCACAGCAGCTTCTTACAGCCTTACGGTCGCTGGTACAGAACGAGTACCGGCTCAATAATCCCGAATGCGGATCCGATGGCTGGCTGACGGAGGATGCGCTGTGGCTTATCAGCAAAACCACCGCCGACCGGGTCCGCGCCTGGCTGCTCCAGCATGGCGTAGCCAGCGTACCGGAAAACAATAACCGCCTGTTTGACGAACTGCTGACGCATCAACTTATTGTTGCCAACGAAGATAAAGCGATTTGGCGCTGCATTATCCGATCGGATAAAGGCTGGTCGCCCGTTGAACCGCTGACGCTACTGCGCCTGACGCCGTCTGTAATCTGGGGGCAGGATGATCAACGTCCGGCCTGTTTCGATGGTGATGTGACGCCGATAATTGAAGCCGAACCCGCCCCTGAACTTAGCGCACCGACTCAACCGTTACCGGAGATAGCAGACGACCCGAGGCTTGGTGACAATAACAATTTCCTGCAGTGGCTGAAGAACCACACTAGTCCTTCAACCACGGTGAATACCCGGAACGGCAAGGTACATGTGGTGGAAAACCATCTTTTCTTGATTTCGCCGGGGATCTTTAAGATATACGCATCAGAAACCACTGGAGACACCGGCGACGGCTGGAAGCTGGCACAGCGAATGTTTCAGGAGTCAGGGCTGGCCCTGCGCTGTAATGATGACAGTTTTATCTGGACCTGCGAGGTTTGCGCACCACAAAAGAAAAATAGTCAGTTGAAAGGGTTTCTGATGGAGGCTCCTGGGCGGGTGCTTGGAGAGATAATACCGGTGAATAACCCGTGGCTGAAGCTGGTTCCCGCAATGGAATAACCATGATGCCCTCATAGGGTCTTCGCTGCCCCTTGCAAAACTGTATGCACAACGGCCAAAAGCGCAATAACACCAGAGCGAGCGTAATAATTATTTCGTATTATTTAATTTACGAGGATTAAATTAGGTTAGCAGTACGAATAAACACTAAAAGCACCATTAACTAATCCAATGATATTAATAGAAAAATCTGCCCCCGACACGCCAGAGTCTTTGTATCTTATCGAAATGCTATCCGCGACGCTGGCTGAGATAACTGGCGATAGCGGAAAGACCAACTTTAACATCGATACCATGAAATCTGATCGAGCGCTGTGGGTAGTGGCAAAAGATGAAAATGGCGAGGCAATCGGTTGTGGGGCGATCCGGCCAATATCTGAAAATATTGCTGAATTGAAAAGAATGTTTTCCGTCAATAAAGCATCCGGAACAGGCACAGCATTGCTCCGGTATCTTGAAGGTGAAGCAAAGTCGCTTGGATATAACGAAATCAGGCTAGAAACCCGTAAAGTTAATACCCACGCAGTTGCTTTTTATGTAAAGCATAACTATCAGCGCATCGCTAACTATGGCCCGTATGTGGGTAAAGATGAGGCAGTTTGCTTCTCAAAGCACTTATCTCTCAAGGAGATTTGAAAGCATCAGTGCAGCGGCAGCGTAACGTAGCGGCAAAGAAACCGCGCCTCATTCTGGTTGTCCAGACGTACCTGAAAGATATCGTGTGTATCCTGCGCGGATGCATCCTCACGCCACGCCAGCAGACCCCGTTGGTTCATGCGGATAATAATCTGATCGGGCGTTTCGCCCTGATTCAATGCTTCGACTACCTGTTGCAGGGGAAGTGGTAGCGTCTGAGCAGGCCACATCACTTCAACGCTCACGAGCTGGCGGTGTGTCCGGGGTAACATCGGTAGTTTCCTCCATGGCTAGAGTTTAGCGGTTAATTAGCCATGAAATAGGGGCATTTTTCACGTTTGCAAGCGTTGCCAAGATACCTCGCCATCGTTTCAAAAGACTACTTAAGCTTGTCAAACATTCGTATCATCTAAAGGTCGGTACGCCTAAAGAAAAGCCATGGATAGAGGAGTGATTGTAAAACATGTTGGTGGAGAAGAAGTCTCTTAATGGGCTAATCCAGAAAGCCTGCGTCAAGCCATCGAGGATATGTCGATAAAAAGCATTTTTTAACATATACCCAAAACATGTTTATGACATCTACACGTTTCTGCTATACGTCGATAAAACACGTTTTTTTAAACATATGGGTAGGCTCCCGTAAATTTCTTGCCTGTATTAACACGGATGTGATAAGGCGTGTTTATAGTCCAAGACTATTCATGTCTGACACCCAACTTTTCTCAACTCATCAGAAGGTAAATCAGCATCTCTTTGAAGGCAGACTTACTTCTCACTCATAGCAGATCTATTCATCTCTTTCAGACCGTTTTGTGCCTAGCGCATAATTTGCTAAATCAATCTATATCACTCAATGGGGAGCAAGTCATCAAGACATACACTATATTATGTGTCGCTGCCGTCCGGCGCAGTATCAGATCTAGCGTGATGTTTTCCGATACCCAAAAGCAAGGATCCGGCTGAATGATTTCACGGAGAAAGCCGCTCTAATAAATCTTTTCGATGACACACTGCTCAGGGCGAAAAGTGCCGCACTGATGGAAGTGCTGGATGTACTAAATTAGGAAATGGTAATGGTTTATGGAACAGAGAATCAGCAAAGGCTGGAAGATGAATAGTGAAACGTTGTCTCCAGCCTATAATACGAAATAGAACGACTTATCCATCTCAATGGTTAAATAACAAATTACCTTAATTATTTAGTAACATTGTTTTCGATAAAGTGGATCGCATTTTCTACGTCATCTTGAGAAACCGTGATATGCTTATATATATCAGATTCTTTAAATCTCTGTTTTGAATATTGCAGGCTATCAAAGATTACACTAGGATAAATATATTGCTTATCCTCAATAATACCAACGATACTTAAAATATCAGCAGCATGTTTCCATACTGTAATTTCATTTTCTACTATACCTTTTTCAAACAACTCTTGATTTGCATGCCATGCAATCGATTTAAGCCCCAATAAACATTCTAAATTAACTGTGCTAACATCATCAATTGATATTTTAGAACCCCGTATAAAACTATATATATCATCATCCAGAAGGATTGCTGATAAATTTGAAATATTACCATCAACTTGTATTGGTGTAATATGAGGCTTAGATGACTTAGAAGTATCAAAATAATCAGGTTTCCTAGTGAACAATTCTATTTGCTTAGGTAAATCACTTTTAACATTATCTTCTGGTAAAACAAATCGATAAGATGACCCTCCGGTATTACTTCCATTATATGTCCTCCCGATATAATCATGCTCTGATAAATAAGCTCTCAAATGTTCATAAAATTTCTGATTATCACCTTCAATAATCAGGACGACATCTAAATCTACCGTTGCCCTGAAAGAAGAACCCTCCTCTTTAAAATTTAATGCACAAGCATTACCACCGATCAATATATAGTCATCTTGGTAATCGCGCATATAATCAGATAAAAATCCAAAATCAACCATCATGTATTCCTTTCATTACCAGATAGATTTAAAGATATTTTTTTCTCAAGCTCTTGATAAGATGCTCTTACTCTAACATCAAATTTATTAAACCTTGAAAGAGCAAGAAAAACATCATTTAAACAATTGTTTATAATAACCGGCTCATATGGAAAAACCTGAACAAGCGCTTCACCGTCGGAGTAATAGCTTTCAATACCGATGTTATTACTACTATCTCCCAATAATCCAATAGCTTTGAACAATGATTCACCTTCAATTGTAGCGGGTGAAATAGTTCGAAGATACCGTTCGTTCGAACTTAGATAAATCCCCAATTGTTCTTTGTTCGGTGGTGATAAATCAGAATAATTACTAAGAGCAGTTTCGCCGGAGGCGAAGTACTTTCTATTATGTAGACCATCCACAGAAACGGGAATGAAACCAGTTGATAGTGGGGTTATTCTGTACCTGTAAATATTCCATATATCATATTTACTAATAATAAACCTATAGGACTTATACCTATCTTTACCATCTTGAATTATCAGTCCATTACTCTGTAACTCACGTAAGGCCCTTGATATAGCCATTTTAGATACATCGAAAATGCTCATAATATCAAAACTATTAAACCAATCGTCATAATAACCTGATAAGTAATAACTTATTATATACGATGGAATAACACCAAATGGCTTTTCATTATCGACAATAGTATTTTCAAGTTCGAAAGGCTTAGCCTTTTTCTTGATAAACATTGAAGGTATCGAAAGAAACTCGCCAGGTATAATATATCCTGCAAGAAAATCGCCTAGTTCTTTTCTCGTTTTATACTTTAGATTTCTTGCTACAAGAACAATTGGATAACCCAGCCTTGCATGTAGTCTTTTGAAATGGATTTGGCTATTAACACTTAGAACTTCATCATTTTGGATAGTTATAAACAGGAAGGGGTTCCCCTCTATTAGAACTGTATAAGCATGTGCTTTATTCTTTAATTGAAAAGGAAGAATATCGCTAATGTCATCCTTTATGGATGCATTGATAAAAAATTCGTGCTCAATAAAGTAAACCGCATCAGAAATTATCTGGTTCATGATACCCCCCCCAAACTGTTTAGAACATAGTAACGCATATGCGTTACCAACACAAACAAGAACCAAATCAAAACTTAATTAATTGATTTTTAACGACATTTAAGTAACGCATGCTTTTCGTTAAATTCAAAATCACAGATCAAGCTCTTGTGGATACGTTACCAATAAAGGTCACGATAAAGTAATCACCTTAATGGTGCTAAACCGCTGCTATTGCGTAACGCTAAAGTCAGGAGATACACAATATTACTTGTATTTTCGTTGATGAACGCCCGGTCAAAGAGCAGAACATTTGCAGCCGAAGCTCCAGCGAACGCATCACTATGCTTCAGGCCATGCACGGGTGTGTGCGAGTATGCCGATGCCAAACGCACAGGGGAAAAATTACAGAGGGGCGGCGTAATTGCCGCCACAAAGCGGTATTTGTTCGTACCAGTCCGTTTTCTAATGAATAGTATGCAGCAACAACTGTCGGAAGCTAATGTTGGCCACCTATGATACGCGTGATATTGTTGCCTCAGTCGTTGGGCGATGGTGCAGATCTGCCGTGATGGTTTTCGGTATCATAAGGCCGGAATCATATAGAATGATTTCCTCGAGAAAGCTGGTCAGATAAACCTCTTCGACGACGCCCACGACTCCACCTCATCCTGCGCCGCTAGCAGTACCAACTCTGACTTTGATACCAGCAGATCTTTCGGCCTCCCTCCGCGCAACCTGCGATTGGCCGAGCCAAACCAGATAGCCAGCCCCCACGGTGTTTTACGCTCCTTAAACAGTGAAAGAATCAAACGGACAACCTTGAGAGGCCGCATTTTCTCATCCAGAACATAATCCGGGTACAAATCCTCCCCGTCGACCTTCAGCGAGAATATCTTCCCGGCGGCTTTCCAGCCTTTCGGGCCTGCCTCAGGATCGGCAGAACGGAAACCCGCTTTTGCCGATAACTCAGACGCCGTCAGCCATTCCGAGTCGGCCAGTATTCTGGCTTTCAGCTCCTCTAGCTGCCGGTCATTACGCTCCTGGAAGCTCATATGGTCGAGTGTGCCTCCCGGCGACTTTTTAAAGCCATACGGCACCACATGCCTGAACCGGTTTGCATCCAGATAATCCGCCCACCACTGCATCATCTCCCGGCGCTCTTCGAGATGCTGCGCCTTATGGATATACGCCGCACGCACGCGCTTGCGCTCCTGATGGCTCATCTGGCGCTCTACCGCGTCGCTTGACCACAGGCCTGACTCCACCAGCGCGCTACAGGCCATAGTGCGAAAACCGTGGCCGCAGACGTCTTTCTGGGTGTCGTAGCCCATCACCCGCAGCGCTTTGTTGATGGTGTTTTCGCTCATCGGTTTGCGGTAATTGTGATCGCCGGGGAACACCAGCTCAGTTCCCGGTCTGCAATGCTGCCGCACCTCGTGCAGCAGTTCGATGGCCTGACGCGACAATGGGACCAAGTGTGGGGAGTGCATCTTCGCCCCACGCGCTGAATATTTAACGCCGGGGATCGGCTCACGCTCGGCGGGGATGGTCCACATGGCGTTACGCAGGTCAATTTCATCCCAGCGGGCAAAGCGCAGTTCGCTGGAGCGGATAAACAGCAGCAGCGCCAGCTTTACCGTCAGTTGAGTCAGTTGACGGCCTTTGTAATCATCGATTCTATCCAGGAAATCAGGGATAAGATTCAGATCCAACGCCGGGTGATGACGAACTTTGGGCGTAGAGACCGCGCCGGTTAAATCTGATGCAGGGTTATGATCGATAATGCCGTTCTGCACCGCATAGCGCATCACGCAGGCGGTACGTTGCTGGAGACGAGAAGCAACATCCAGTTTGCCCGCTTTCTCCACCTCCTTGATGGGCACCAGCAGATCTTTGACCTTCATTTTGGTGATGTCACAGCTGCCGTTCGTGGGGAACACATAAAGCTCGAAGTAACGCAGCACCCGCTTCTTATGTTCCGCCGACCAGTTTACGTTACTGGTGACCCATTCGCGTGCCACAGACTCAAACGTATGTTCCGGCGTTATAGCAAGGCGTTCAGCCTTTCGGTGTGCGCTCGGATCGATGCCGGAAATCAGCAGTAATTGGGCCTCTTCACGCATGCGTCTTGCCTGTGCAAGCGTCAAAAGCGGATAAGGGCCTAAAGCGAGCTTTTTCTCTTTGTTTACAAAGCGGTACTTGATGTACCAGCGTTTTGAACCGTTAGGGTTAACCAGCAGGTAAAGTCCATGCGAGTCACTGAGCTTGTACGGCTTGCCACAAGGCTTGGCGTGGACTATAGCGCGATCTGTTAGTGCCATTTGGGGGCCTCACTATTATCGAACTACGTCTAAGCCCCCAATTTGGCCCCCAAATCGTGTGGATGTCAATGGATGAAAAATGACCAACACGGAAAGACCGCAAAATAAAAATGGTTATTACCGAAAAATAAATTACCTTTGAATTACAGACGGATATGGACGAATTTGGACGAAAATGGACACAAAAAAAGCCACCCTTAGGTAGCTAATTATTGCATCACTTGGTGCCGAAGGCCGGACTCGAACCGGCACGTATCTCTACGGTTGATTTTGAATCAACTGCGTCTAACAAGTCATTGATTATCATCACTAACTTGTTACGCACCTACGGTTCGTACAGCCAATTTCGCCAACAGATTGCCCCAGCAAAATAGCAGGGGTTTACATGGATCACAAGAGGGTAAAACCGAAGGACAAACGCGATCGTTATCTGATTCTCGATCCGTGTGGAGTGTACATGGTACGCATAGCTGTCCCGGCATACATGGCGGCACACTTCGGCAATAAAACATACTTCATGAGGTCAACAGCGACTCGCGACATTCGTCAGGCACGCCTATTCCGGGATGCCATCGCATTGGAATGGTACAAGCTGCGCGATCAGCTTAAGCCTGTACGTTCAGGTTCACGGGTGGAGCTAATCCTTGATGAACTTCGAGGCATCGGCAAACAAGCAAAGGACACACAGCCCACACAATTGAACTTCCCCGCTCAAGTGCTGGCTTGCCCTTCTCTTCTGGCGATGCGGGATCAGTACATTCTGCAATTCAGCGAGAAACGTAAACTGACCACCCTGTCAAAGACGAACAAGGCTGTCGAGGTCTTATTGTCCCACCTTCGTAAGCGCGATATTCCTCTGAGGGATGTTAACCGAACCATAGTTACTGGCTGGTTGGATAGGCTGAAAAGCGAGAGAGCGCCCCAGACGATTCAAAACTATATTAGCGCCTTGGCTCAAATCTGGGATTTAGCCCGTAACCGATATCACGACGCTCCACAGGATAACCCCTGGCGTGGTCATGGTCTGGAAGCTAAAAGCAGCAAGGTAAGCTACGAAGTTTTCACCCATGTGGAACTGGCGAAGGTCTTCGCAGCTCTGGGGGATGACGAAGAGATGCAAGCGGTGACTCTGATCGGCATGTATAGCGGCATGAGACTGAATGAGATTTGCTCTTTGCTGGTAGGGAACATTCGAAAAATCGAGGGTGTCCTTTGCTTCGAGGTCACAGAAGGCAAGACCAAATCAGCGGCGCGTATCATCCCGGTTCATAGCCGCATTATCGATCTGGTGGAGTCACTTCTCCAGGAGCCTCATAACGGCTTCCTTTTCTACCGTGCGTCGATCATTGATCGTGCAGACGGCAAGCGCTCAACGTGGCATACGCAGCGTTTTACACGGGCTAAACGACAGGCGCTGGGTGAAGTTGAAACGGAACGGAAGGTTTATCACTCGCTACGTCATGAAGTGGCCCAGCAGCTTGACCGGAACCAGGTTCCAGAAGACAGGATCGCGTTATTGATGGGCCATGAGCGCGGGAAAACAGAGGCGTTCAAGACATACTCAAAAAATGCTGCATCACCAGTGGAGCTATCAAAATATGTCGAGTTAATCCGTTACGATATCGCCGGATTGCAGGCATAAAAAAACCGGGCGGTTTCCCGTCCGGCATTAGCTCACATTTTTCAATTTCTGTTCAGTGGCGTAGTACAAGATCGCGGCTTCAAGACCATGCGTCGCCACGCGTGATAAAAAGGTGCTGCGGTGTACTCCCAACTTTCTGGCGAGCGCTGACACGTTCAGCAACCCGGCATCGTCCAGCGTCTTAACCTTGACCGACAGCAGCGGCGAGTTTCCAACGCCCAGAATCTTCAATTGCATATTTTTACCTCTCCATAATAGCGGAGGGCGGCAATCACCGCCCCAAAACCGTTAGCCCCTGGGGTTTTATCCCGTTGGGCTGTTGCCTCGCCTGATTACGAAGCATCGTTGGTGATGGCGGTCACCAGATCCGGGCGGTAGCAAATCGGCAACAGGCTGAACTCACTGGAAAGCGTAATGTTCTTATACGCATCGGTGCTGCTATAGATGCGGAAATCCACCACGTCAGCGAAGGCAAGCTCAAGGTTGCGGCTCGTTGGCCCCACCAAATTGGTAAATGGAGATGCCTGATCAGCGCTTAACGGCTTCTCGAATATCGGAACCATGAAGCCTTGATCTGCCCCGATGCCGTAGAAATCGGTATCGGACATCTCGACCACGGTCACGTTATCCAGGACGTAATAGCTGAATGCCGGGTTGATCTCTTTATTGAATACCAGGCCATCAGGGTCAAGGACACCATACTGTACAAGCTGGCGCACCGATGGGTTAAAACGCAGCTTCTTGAACAGGTTGGAACCCGCGAACAGGTAGATGCCTTTCAGCAGGGAAGCAAGGCCACCCATGCGGCGCTTCATGGCGCTGACCTCATCGGACAGGGATTCTAACGGATCAGCGGCAACCCCCGTGTAGATGGTTCCGGTGCTCTGGTCGTAACCAAATTCCTCTGACCAATCCAGGATCGGGCCATCAGCGGTGTATTCCATATCGGTGACGCGATGACGGAACAGGCTTTCAGCAAACATACGCTCACGGCTTGCCGCAAAGCGTTCATAGTGAGCCAGGCTTTTAGCAGTAACAGCGTCCAGGACGTTGGCCTGTAGCGAAGATCCGATTTTACGGAATGGCTGCACGTCTGCTGCCGTGATCACATCCTGGGTGGGGAATAACGGCAGTTCGATCAAATGGTTAGCTGCTTTTGACTTCGGTGTGCTTCCCCATTCGCTGGAAAAGCGATTCGCTGCTGGAGCGATGGTGTCAGCCTGAGCGTTCAGAATGTCCAGACTGGTTTTAAACTGGTCAGTAACGTCACGCTGGAAAATGTTCAGGTTGGTTAAGATACGGTTGCGAGCCGGAACGTTAGCAAAGGTCGAACTGTAATCGACGTATGAAAAATCTTTTGTAAGAGCCATGTTGTGATGTCCTTATCGGTAAAATTATTGAGCGTCAGCCTGATCTACGCGGATATTGCCGGATGTAGCGAGGGCAGCGAGGGCAGCAGCACCAACTGATGTCCCCATAACGGCGATCACTGTTTCCGGGCGGATGTAGACGCCACGATCAGCAACGATGATGTTCGCATCATTTCCGGCGCGGTGATGGCTCAGAACCAGTAATGCATCGTTGCCGGAGGTAAATGCGGTTCCATCGGCCTTAATGACCGAACCGGGCTGCACTTCGACGGCCAGGTTTGGGATGTTGATTGTTTTCACTGCAAAATTAGCGTCGGCCTGGTAGGTCACGACATCATTAAAGGTGCGTTGGGATTCGCCCATTTTCATAAAGATCACTCCATAAAGTTGTTTGGTCGTTTTACGATGATGTCGAAGCATCACCGCTATAGCGGCCCGTAGGCCATATTGCGGCCCTGCCGTCAGAATTGACGGACTCAGGCCAAAGAGAAGCCGGAGGGGCTAACCATCCGGCTGTATCGGTGTTCAGATGTCAGAAAAACCAGGCGGCAGGAGATACCGCCCCGGAGGACAATAGACAGACATTTATTATTGTTCGTTTTCTGATCTGGGAAGAAGGGAGCGGCGGCACATCCATTGAAGGGCAAGGAGTCCCAAACGTGACGCGCTCAATGCCAGTTTGCATCATGGCAAGATGGCCCACTGAGGAGAGGGACGTAGTGCGGTTGTTAGACCGCTGGCAAATCCCATCGCGGCAGGCTAATACCACGGCAGAATTATTTAGCGTTCAGCGGGATTGTTGCCCGGCTGAATGAATAAGCGGCGCTGGGAAGCGATGAGGCTCGTGCAAAGCGTATCGGAGGCCAGCGCCTGAGAGGAGATTAAATGCGACAATTGGCAGTAGTACGCAGTCTCTTTCGAGACATTAATCACCTTGCATATAATTTTAACACGTTATTATTGAAAGTGCAATCATAATTTTCGTCAAATCTGTTGACTTAACGATTCATTTGTGAATTGAACGAAATTCGTACTAGTAAGTACGTTAATTCCCTTCATGGTCAAGCCATCTCATGGTCACGGAGAGGTGCCGATTCGATAATGTATGAGTACGCTGCCGGATCGGCGGCGACAACCTGGCGGCATTTCTCCCTCGCCAAGCGAAGCATTTCAGGATCTATTTCGTGCGGAGTAAAACCTCCCGCCCCTGCACCCAGTGTCTTCATAATGCGGCGCATTTTGATTTTGCTGTCGGTCACTGGCGCAACTGCGGGCGCTGTTGTTGGTTTCCAGTCTGGATGGCGGATCAGATAGTCATCAACGGCGCTTTTTACAGCGTCCTGCCGCTGTTCTTCCTCCAGTTGCTCTGGAGTTTTCCCCAGAAGCGCTGCGGCAATGCCGTCTCTGACTTTTTGCAATGTTGTTTTCATTCTTATGGTTCCTGTACAGGGCCAGCCCGTCACGGGCGCAGCAGTACGCCAGCCAGATGATGGGCAGGTAAGGTAAAATGTCGAGTAGGTTCAATGCTGGAACTATCAGGCCGTCGCGATCTGACTCACGGTTGCGGCCTTGTTCGTGGCCCTGGCTTGCCTTCCTGGTTCTTATTGATGCGTCTTACCGGGTTTATTTGAATCGCTTTAAAACGGCTCGCGGCCTTCCGCTCACACACCCGGCGATATTCAACGCATAGCGGATGGTCGTATGGAGGGAACCGTGGAGCCATTGCGGCATCGGTGACGCCATTCTGCCTGAGTGACATCACCACCCAGTACAGCGACAATCCCAGCGCCGTACATATGGCGCTTAAATCAGCCCCCTCGTTAAAACTGGTAAAGGCCAGTCGGGAGTTCTGGTAGGAATTGGCCTTAGCAAAGCGCCTGCATCGCGGGTTATAGCTGTTGTCGTAAAGGTTCTGTACCTTTTCCAGCGGCAGACGAAGCATTAGCGCGACCTTTCCAGGAAGCATTCCAGCGATTAAAAGGTGTTTGCACTTCTGCATGATATCGCCATCACGGCAACGCCGCTTGTACAGGCGAGTCAGGTCGGGTAATTCTGGATCTGGGAGTGGCTCTGGTTCGGTACAGCCCGCTTGACGCGAGTTAACTTCGTTAACGTCACCAGGTGACGCTGGTTCGGCGCTTACGCCGTTACGGTCATCATTGTTCATTAGTCCTCATCATTAAAAAGGTGTGCCACCATCGGCATACTTTGTACGTTCCTCAGCAGCAAAGCGGGCCATCTGCTCGGGAGTGTAGATCGTCCCTTTGCTCTGTATAGTCGGGGGTTTATAGCCAGTTTCCACAACGACGGGCTGCGGCTCAGGTGTTTTTGTCTGTTTTTTGAAATCGACCTGGATAACCTTATCGTCAGTTTCCCCACCGGTTCCACGGCTTGCCCTCAGCCGCTCAAGTGCTTTTTCATGATCGTAGGACGGTGAACCATTTAACAGTTTCGGGTAATAGAAAATCAGGTTGTGTTCCTGGCTCACTACTGAGCGCACCGTGTATGAATGACTCTTCTGACTCTCATCAATGACGAGTAAACCAAGCGTTTCGAGAACTTTTATCCACTTACCAAGGGTTTTTGGTGTGCATTTGCATTTAGTCGCGATGTCCCTTTGGTCTTCATAGAATGACTGCTCCTTTTTCCGGTAGCTGTTGTACTGATCCACCATATAGGTGTGAATTTTTGCAAGTTTGTCCTCAATCTTGAAACACTCACCAGTTGCTTTGATAGTGACGCTTTCTGCAAAGAAAAGGCGGCGATCCTCTTCAATCCAAATTTCTGGTTTATTTTCTGCTGCTCTGTTGGTCATAGTGTTCTCCTTCAATGGGATTCTTCATGTTTGTTCGGATGCGTTCTGCCTCGGCATCCACGAGTCTATTGATGAGCGTTGCAACAGGCGTCCCGGTTCTGCGGCACTCCTGCATGATTACGTCCATCGTTGAATTGCTAAACGTCAGTTTCATGGCGTTTTCTCCTGTTTGTCAGACATGCGGATTTGATCCTGCGATCGCGGGTGGCGATCAGGATTCGGCGGGCCTTATAGCCTGCATTTGGTTATGTGTTTAACGTTTGTTCAGTGATCTGATAGCCCGGCACTGTGCCGGATCACGCTGTCGCCGCAGTCGGGAAAACGCCCGCAACGCTATAACCGTGTTGCTCCAGGTTCTCCACACCGTGTGTGGCAACCAGGAACATGATCACCTGCTCGGGCGTCATATCCAGATTGAGTTTTTCACGGTACAAGCAGCGCCAACCCTGGAGCACCGGGGCCAGAATCTCAGTCAGGGATTGACCATCAGCAAACTGGCGGGATAGCGGTTTCAGGATCGCCTTGACCGCTCGGGCGCTCTTTGCCTTTTTCCTTTCCTGTTTCAGGATATGAAGTGCAACAGCAAGCTGCGGGTACTTAGCGTGTGCCGCATCCGCTCCACCATTTCTGGAGATGAAAGACCAAAGTGCGGTTTTTGTGTACGTGCCGTAAAGGATCGCATCTGCGATTTGCTCGCCTGTCATGGCGTTTGGGGTGATGCGTTGGGATTTCGGTTTGTTCATTTGGGTTCTCCGTTGAGTTATTGAAATTATTCTCGGAGGTCATTTGTACCCATTTGTCAGGAGCCATCACCGGGCGGCAATGCACCTTATTTGTTAAAACCATTGTATCAGGAATGCATGCGAATAGCAAGCACAACCAAGGCATACACTGATTTCTTCATCTTAATATGACACACGTATGATTTCAATGTCAAATTCTTTTTTAACGCACTGAGACGCTCCGTATCGCTCTCTGCTACGTCCTGATGTCTATCCGCTACATCGTATTACCCGAGGTGTTACAGCGTCGCGTAGGCCCCTCTCGTTAAGGATTTGATGGCTTTGTGTATAGTTGGCACGGGTGTTGCATAAGTCGCACACCCTCGCGGCCCCAATAGACTCTCACACTACGTGTTCGTGACAGTTTCCAAATTGCTGCGCGGGCTGTCGCCCTTGCTGCCCAAAGGTGGCTGGCCTCTCCCGGTCAGGGAGAGATTAGCCGGACACCGTGGGCGATGCATATCGCAAAGCGCGGAGCGTAGCAACCAAACGAGACCAATAAGAAAGATAGCCATCGCAATGGCAATCTTAAGATGTGCAGGTGTGACCTTGCGTAAGTTCTTCACGGCCAGGGAAGAACGCATGGTGTTTTAGATCTTATTGGTTTTATTGATCTTATTAATTTGATCTTATTGGTGCGTAACCATTACCGATGTCTCATCTGTAACCATTACCGATGAAACGGCTTTTCATATGAACTGATTACCGATGACTTCTGACTGGTAGCTCCTCCCGTAACTGAGTAACCTCGTTCTATCAGTGAACAAAAGGAAACAGCATGGAAATCATCCAAGGCAAAGATAGCTTTAACGAGATGGCGACAGGAATTCTGGTGAAACTTTTCGCGGATTACCCATTCCACTCAGAATTTGACTATTCGGACTGGGGCTGGAATAACAAGCGCAGCGAGCTACTGCGTAACACCTTACTGGCTCTAAGGGATATGGGTTACATTGATATAATCTCATCAACCGACATGGACTACACCGCGAAGTTAACTCCAATCGGCTTGAAGTTGCTTCAGCAGCAAGCACCAGGCGCCAGCGATACCATAATCAACGTCCTCAAAGGTGCAGCAGGTGAAACCCGGACAGCGGTCATTGGTGCGATCATCGGTTGGATTTTTGGCGGGAAATAATTGCGTAATAATACCTATTAAATGCGGCTAAATGCCCCACCCCGTCGGGCCAGGTTGGGGTATTACCCAGGCGGGGTCGTGGTCAAGTGGCTGTCTTCGCTACGGTGTTGAGTACATAACGTTCAGGTCTGAGCGCCGCGCCAATTGCGGCTTCGTCAATTCTGTCTGCCGATATTGTGGCTTACCTGTTCATCGCGGTGCTAAACCAAATCCGCCCACTACGCCCCATTTCTCTGCAAAAAATAATTCTTCGCCAAAAAACCAGAAACGATGAGAATCGCCTCGCTTTTCAGCCCGATTTTCAGGCTCACGGGACGCGCTCTGGAGGGCGCTGTGATTGCGGTTATCGTGATTCAGATCGTGACGGCAAACGCCGCTAAGGGTTTCTGGTGAAGCGTGGGAAGGGTTGCCGGATGGTGCAAAGGCTGAGGCCGGAAATGTTGTCGGATGTGGCAAAGATCAAAGGCGGGAACCGGGACACATCGCCAGCGCCTGGCGTCATGTGGTGGGGAAACCTTGCTTATCAGGTAGAGGGAAAAGCGACCCCCTGAGTTAGGTCACACTGTATTCAAGTGTGACCTAAGCAAGGAGGAATACAAGCAACCAACTGAATAATAATAACTTTTATCGCCTTGCCGTCTCTGCCACCGCCGTATCGTGGTTTTATGCAGTCACCAGATGAATAGAACAAGCCGAAATGTGAATGAAAATTCAATTCTTTGCATACGTTGACGAAGTTCAGCCAGGCGACCAGGAACCGGGCGAGGACTCGATCACTCAGCTGTCAAGATATTTCAAAAACATGTTTCATTTTTATTGAACCAGCCAAGCAGGCACTTAACCGTTTTCCAAGTCCGAAGATACTAACCCTGCTAAGAGTTCACCAGTAGATATTTTCCGACCTGCCAGCCTTCGGCATGGCCCTTGTTGGTGTGTCTCTCCGGCGGGGGTGGGGTATCCTCTACATTTTTTGTGACCTAACAAAAATGATCAAAAAAC
The DNA here is from genome assembly GCF_000293135.1 of Klebsiella sp. OBRC7. Lineage (NCBI taxonomy): Bacteria > Pseudomonadati > Pseudomonadota > Gammaproteobacteria > Enterobacterales > Enterobacteriaceae > Klebsiella > Klebsiella sp. OBRC7. The sequence continues at coordinate 23,020 of NZ_ALNJ01000028.1, forward strand.
ACCTTTAAAATGATCGTGTTGTGATCAATAATTCATTCACAGGAACGATGACGGAGACACAAATTATGGCAAAAACCAACGCGCCAACGCTGGAGGAAGCAGCGGCAATTGAGAAGGTTTTGAGGTATCGCAATGAGACCTACGCAGACGCCTGGGCGCTCAATCTCAACCTGGCGTTACGCATTAGTGATCTGTTGGCACTGACCTATAAAGACGTTGCCGGGACGGAGATCCGCATCACAGAGGGCAAGACAAAAAAAGCGCGGGTAATCCCGATTAACGAGAAGGCACGGAAGATTATCAACCGCCGCCGTGCGGCATATCCCGAAGATATTTTTCTGTTTCAGTCTCGATCAAATCGGGTGAAGAGTCAGACTGCGAGGCCAGTCACCAGAGAGTCAGCCAGCAGGGCATTCAGTGAGGCCGGGGAAATGGTCACGGATAAAAACATCGGGACACACAGCGCCCGCAAGTGTCGCGGGCGTGCGTTATGGGAACGTGGTGTGCCTATCGAGACAATATCCAAAATGCTGAACCACAGCAGCCCATCGGTCACCATGACGTACCTCGACATTACGCAGGATGAGGTTAATCAGACCTACGATCTGAACATTTGACAACAAGAAGGCGCGCAGATAAAAAATGTCCAGTTTGAAAGTCATGATGGGTAATACAAAATAGTATCACCCGTTAGTTATTTATTCTTCACGCTCATAATTGGCACGTAAAAAATCTTCATATTTTTCTGGTAGGAGTGAAATCTCTCCCCATTTTTTATTTTGAGACCAATAACCAGCACCAACAGAATTTATTTTACCAAAAAAAACCAAGATCCTACGTTGAGCATTAGCTGCGGTGATCCCTCTTGCATCCAAGTCTTCATTGCTTGCAGAAATTTTAAAATCAACATTACCTGCTAATCGTGGGTGTCTCAAAAAAACATGACTGGTATGATCAAATCTTCTAATTGATACAATTTCTCCAAAATAAAAGTTTGGAGTGTCATTTTCTTCTGCTATCTCTGCTGCGTCAGTTAAACATTCACTCAACACGTAATGTTTCACTTCCCCATCGACTAATATATGAATGTCACGATAGAAATTACGCCGAAAATTGGAACAAAGAGACATTACACTGGTTATTTTACTGGGTACATTAAAGGTTTGTCCCTCATGCCGAGATATTGGGACATCTATTGCAGGTCCATCTTCACTCTCATAGTCAGTCTCAACTTGTTCGTCTTCACCCTCGACAGGATCTCTGGCATAGTTATTCGCTCGTTCCTGCATGAACCCACTAATAATTATAATATCTTCGTCTTCAATGGCTTGAAGTGCTTCTGCCTCAGAATTATATTTTTTACCAACCATGATGCCGCTTCTTAACATGCATTGAGGTGCGGTATGATCTCTATCAGGTAGATGTCTAAACAAGGCCTCTCTATCGTGAGGCATGATACTGATTGACGGATCGTTAGGAACACGTATCAATGACTCATAGCATGATGGACAATGAAGATGCCCCCTCATTTCAGAAGTATATTCTAAAGGCCCAATCTCAGTACGAGTCAGTGCAGCAAGAGACATCGTAGTTTTATCCCATGCAGGATCATAATATGCATATTTAATTCTTCTAACAGCCATCTTGAACTCCGTGTGTAGTATCAATGAATAAAAAACATCCAACTCTACTTACTATTCGATTTCTGTTACTCTGATGAAGAAATGCCTTCAATTATTTCAATTTTAGTGAAATAACATTTTCTTTTTCGGAATATATTTCCGATTTTTTTATTTTGGTGATAGCAATAAAATCAGCATCAGGCAAAGCAGAGCTTTCAAAAAGCTCACTTTTAGTGATTATATTATGCTCATCAAGCAAATGAGCAAGTTTATTTATTAACTTAGGCTCTTCACTTTTTATTACGTCGTCCAATGGCTCTCTTTTCCGATAAGGGGCCAATTGCCTGAAAACATACTCTTTCTGATTATCATTTATCAGATGCAAGCTCGACGCTCGCATGGTGAGCGCTCCAATCGAAACACCCCAACGTTCTTTCAGCTTTATCAGCCCCTGCAAACTTGGTGAGAAAAACTCATTGCCAAAAGTAGAAGCAGGAAGCAAGAAGCAAGAAGCAAAGTAATCCGCTTGTTTTTCTACTTTCTTGAAAAGCTCTTTATCGTCAAGATAATCATCCTGAACCGAACGGTGCAGTATCAGATGCCCCAATTCATGAGCAATAGTGAATCTCAACCGAACCGCCGTGCAATTTTTATCAGCAACAATGACTGGACCGGAATTAGACCAAAATGAAAAGGCATCGACCCTATCACCCGCATGAATATTCGATACAACAACACCATTATTTTCAAGAAGTTGAGTTAGATTCTTAATCGGACCATCACCCAGTCCCCAATATCTACGGGTTTGCGTTGCGATATCTTCGAGATCGCTTGGCGTCAGCATTTCAAAATCATCAATATCAATAGGCGGTAGCTTCAATTCAGGCAAAATTGCATATTGGAGCAGATTAGTGAGTATACCTGTCACCCATCTTCCCTTCGTTGTGCCCATTAAGCGTTCCTTTTTACTTGCGGAAGCTCGACTACGAAAATGAACAGCGCCTTTAATGTTGGGTGAAGATTCGGGAGCTAAAAAGAAAGCCTCAGGGAAACCCAATACCCTTGAGAGCTGATTTAATGTTTCATGGGATGGATTTTTCAGCCCTTTCTCAAACGCAGAAACCGCTTGCCGAGAAATTTCAAGCAAACGAGCAAGGTCAGCCATAGTCAACCCTTTAGCCTCCCTTGCTTCGGTAAGACGTTCAGGATTGATTAATTTGTCACGATTTTGCGAAATAAGCGGGCTTACGTTCATTTTTGTTTTCTTAGCATTTCATCGACCCTAAGGGCGATTTTTTCATCAAGTTCATCTTCAATAGCTTCTTCCTCAACTTCATAAGAAGAAACTAACTCTAATGATTCAGCATACAGTACAGCACGCAAGTCTGGTGTAGGAATGGTCAAACTTATCGCTTCCAGCGAAGCACCTACACCATCGTGTAAAAGATAAACGTGACCACCAACGCTTGGAAGCACATTATCGCTGTCTTCAAACCCTTCAAAAAGATCGTAATTCATACTTTGTGCATATGCAGCTCGGTAGCGAGCCTTACGCGGTAATTGTCCTGGCCCGTTAACATGGTGAGTGGTAAGAGTCCAGTTGTTAGACTTAATCGATAAGTGGCGACAGTTGCGGGCTACATTAGGTGCAGCCTGAAAATCCAACCCAAGATTGATAGCCGCTTTTTCCAGTAATGCTTCACAATAGAACCAGCGAAGATAGGGTTGTGCCTCACGAGAGAACACACCGAATTCGCGGCTACGTTCGGCAGACATCAAGTAAGCCTGAGATATGGAACGAATCATGGAACTACGATGATTTAAATCAAAAGCGTTCATTAGTACTGTTCGATAATTGCTCATAACGGCTTACCCTGGTGAAATGTTGTCAACCATATTTACGGAAAACGTTGATTTTGTCAACCAGCACATATCAATTGAGCCGTAATGAGTACATACAAATCTGCGTGTATATGCCTCTACAAGCACCAAAACATAGTCAGTGCATAAGCAGCTTTATAATTAGCTATAGTCAGATAAATCTCTTGGCCTCCGTCACCATCTTCAACTCCGCCTCCTCTGCCTTTTTACGTTCGAGCCATGCTTTGCCCTCTGGTGTCGCCAGAAACTTACGAGCGTGAATTTTACGGTTGTTGCGTTTGGTTGCTGCTGCATTCTTCGCCATGATTACCTCCAGATCGGCCCTCATACTGGGGCCATAAGGGCAGGCTACAGAAAATCGCAGTGACAAATCCAGATGCCAAAATACCCTACCAAATGGTGCCGAAGGCAATAGGTGACCATTACGTGCCGTGTTGGGCACATAACGAAAGGCGGAGCGTAGCGACATCCGCAGATAGCTTTTGTCCCTTCACAGAGATGATGACGCCTTGTCATGGCTTCTTATCAGGTAGCCTTTGTGAACCGGTGGCTGAAACCGTGGCAGAGCCGGACTCTTTCCCGATCCGGTTAGTCTTCCCAACATTACGCCTGTTTATTCGCTGCAACGTCATCTCGACGTGTTGCATCATGGAGCGCCGCACGAAGCGCGAGCCACATCGACAAGGGTTATGGGAAAAGGATTAGAGACGCTGGCGGCGTCTTCCGGCTTCAAAGGAAAAGCGCAACGAATAGACCAGCGACATAAAATTAAGTCGTCAGTGCTGACCGTTCACGTTTGTACAGGGTTGAGCCTGGAAACTACCTGCCGCTGCGTGATAACATCCCAAAAGCCACTACCAAACACAGCGGCAATCGTTGGTGACATTATTCAAGCAAAAAACACAGGCAAGAAAGGCAGAGTTATTTAATTAACTCGTTGTTTCTAAGGGGTTTTTCTTGATTGGTGCCGAAGGCCGGACTCGAACCGGCACGTATTTCTACGGTTGATTTTGAATCAACTGCGTCTACCGATTTCGCCACTCCGGCACGGAAAGGATACGGAAAACGTTCTGGATTATACCTGTCGCACGCTGCCATGCAAGCAACGTTGCATTCACCTGCCACCAAGTGATGAATTTTTCATCGGCTCAGTGTGTTAGCCTCTTCAGGGTACATTTTGCCCTCCTCTATAACCCCCTATCCCCCCTCCTTCTGCCAGGCGTCCCCTCGCCCCATGCTCTACACTTCCTTCTTAACTACGCCAAACCCAAGGAAACTGTCATGAGCACTATTAAAAGTTACGCCGCCAAAGAAGCGGGCGCCGATCTGTCGCTGTGGGAGTACGATGCCGGCGACCTTAAGCCGGAAGATGTCGAAGTGCAGGTGGAGTACTGCGGGATCTGCCACTCCGACCTGTCGATGATCGACAACGAATGGGGCATGTCGAGCTATCCGCTGGTGGCCGGTCACGAGGTGATTGGCCGGGTGGCGGCGCTGGGCAGCGCGGCGCAGGATAAAGGGCTGAAGGTTGGCCAGAAGGTCGGCATTGGCTGGACAGCGCGCAGCTGCGGCCACTGCGACGCCTGTATCAGCGGCAATCACGTGAACTGTCTGGAAGGCTCGGTGCCCACCATCATCAACCGCGGCGGCTTCGCCGATAAGCTGCGCGCCGACTGGCAATGGGTGATCCCGCTGCCGGAAAACGTCGATCTTGAATCTGCCGGGCCGATGCTCTGCGGTGGCATCACCGTCTTCAAGCCGCTGCTGATGCATCACGTCACGGCGAACAGCCGAGTCGGCGTCATCGGCATTGGCGGCCTCGGCCATATCGCCATCAAGCTGCTGCACGCGATGGGCGCGGAAGTCACCGCCTTTAGCTCCAATCCGGCGAAAGAGCAGGAAGTGCTGGCAATGGGCGCCGATCGCGTGGTGAACAGCCGCGATCCCGAAGCCTTAAAGGCGCTGGCCGGCCAGTTCGACCTGATTATCAACACCGTCGCCGTCGACCTCGACTGGCAGCCGTACTTTGAAGCGCTGGCGTACGGCGGTAACTTCCACACCGTCGGCGCGGTGATGAAGCCGTTCCCGGTCCCCGCTTTTACCCTGATTGGCGGCGACCGCAGCATCTCCGGCTCGGCCACCGGCAACCCGTCCGAGCTGCGCAAACTGATGAAATTCGCCGGACGCAGCAAAGTCGCGCCGACCACCGAGCTGTTCCCGATGTCGCAGATCAACGAGGCGCTGAAGCACGTTCGCGAGGGCAAGGCCCGCTACCGCGTGGTGCTGAAAGCCGACTTCTGATCGTTCTTCGTCATGCTTCAGGCCGCAGCCGCGCGGCCTGAACGCCACTGACCGGAGTGATGCCGGGCGACCCGTCTGCCCGGCGCTTGTTTCCCTGGTCATTAAACCGTCATCTCCCCGCCATACGCTTGCAGTCAATCCTTCTCACAATCCGGGCTTCTACAAACGCCTGAATGAGACGTCCGCCACCATGAGAAAAACCTGGCTCCCCTGGCTGATACTGTCGCCTTCCCTGCTGTTTTTATTACTGTTTACCTGGTTTCCCCTCGGGCGATCGATTTATGACAGCCTGTTCGATACCCGCATGGTCAGCGACGGCGGCCAGTATGTCGGGCTGGAGAACTTCAGTCGTCTGTTCGCCGACAGCGTCTTCTGGCAGTCGCTGGGGAATAACCTGCTTTATATCCTGCTGACGGTGATACCGGGCGTGACCCTCGCCCTGCTTCTGGCGGTCGCCCTGACCGAGAATCACCGCGTCAACCGCTGGCTGCGCACCGCCTTCTTCTTCCCGATGATTATCCCGATGGTCAGCGCCGCCGCGCTGTGGCTGTTTATCTTTATGCCCGGTCTTGGCCTGCTCGACCACTATCTGGCGAAGCTGTTCGGCCCGATGAACAACAACTGGCTGGGGCGCAGCAATAGCGCGCTGCTGGCGCTGGCGCTGATTGGCGTGTGGAAGTTCGCCGGTTACTACATGCTGTTTTTCCTCGCCGGGCTGCAAAGCATTCCGGCCTCCACGCGCGAAGCGGCGATCGTGGAAGGCGCCACCCGCACGCAGGTGTTCTTTAAGGTGACGCTGCCGCTGCTGCGCCCGACCCTGAGCTTCGTGATAACCACGGCGCTGATCTACTCCATCACCCAGATCGACCACGTGGCGGTGATGACCCGCGGCGGGCCAGATAACGCCACGACCGTGCTGCTCTACTACATCCAGAACCTCGCCTGGGACACTCATGATTTAGGTAAAGCTTCCGCCGCCACCTTCCTGACGCTGGCCGGGCTGTTTGCCTTCTCGCTGATTAACCTCAAACTGCTGGAGAAAGGAGCGCACTATGAGCGCTGAAATCTCGCCGCTGGCGCTGCGATCGCACAGCGCATCGCGCCCGCTGTGGCTGCGCCTGCGCCGCTCGCAGCCCTTTACGCTCACGGTATTAATGTGCTGCCTGGCGCTGCTGTGGATGAGCCCGTTTTTATGGATGCTGGCGACCTCATTTAGCGCCACGACCTTCGGCGAGGATATGGCCTCCCTGCTGCCCCGTATGCCGCTGACGCTGGATAACTTCCGCGATGCCTGGGACAGCGCCAACTGGCTGAGCCTTTACGCCAACACCCTTATCTTCACCTTCGGCACCTTCTTCGTGCAGCTGTTGACCATCACCACCGCTGGCTACGTCTTCGCCTGCCACGAGTTCCGCGGCAAAAAGACGCTGTTCCTGATGTTCCTCGTCCAGCTGATGATCATGCCGGTGGTGATGATGGTGCCGAACATGCTGACCCTGAAAACCTTCGGCCTGCTCAATACCCTCACCGGGGTAATGATGCCCTACTTCACCTCGGCGTTCGGCGTGTTCCTGATGCGTCAGGCGTTTCTGGCCATACCCAAAGAGCTGGAAGAGGCGGCGCTGATGGAGGGCTGCCGCTGGTGGCAGGTGCTGTTCCGCGTGCTGCTGCCGATGTCCTGGCCGTCGGTGCTGGCCTTCGCCACCGTCAGCATTACCTACCACTGGAACGAGTATCTGTGGCCGCTGATGATGCTGAACGACCCGGACAAACAGGTGCTGACCGTGGGGCTGGTCTCGTTTGCCATGGGCGCTGAATCCGGCGGTCAGTGGGGCATCATCGGCGCCGGCACGCTGATGGTCTGCCTGCCGCTGATGCTGGCCTTCATCCTCTTCCAGAAACAGTTCCTGCGAAGCTTCGGCTTCTCCGGGATCAAATAAGGAGCTCTTCATGCTGTTAGCGCAAATTTCCGATACCCATTTCCGCAGCCGCGGCCAGAAGCTGTACGGCTTTATTGACGTCAATGCCGCCAATGCCGACGTCGTCTCCCAGCTGAATGCCCTGCAGGAGCGTCCGGACGCGGTGGTGGTGAGCGGCGATATCGTCAACTGCGGCCGCCCGGAAGAGTATGAGGTCGCCCGCCAGATCCTCGGCAGCCTGAACTATCCGCTGTATCTCATTCCCGGCAACCACGACGATAAAGCGCTGTTTCTGGAATACCTGCATCCGCTGTGCCCGCAGCTCGGCCGCGACGCGCAAAACGTGCACTACGCGGTAGACGATTTTGCCACTCGCCTGCTGTTTATCGACTCCAGCCGGGCGGGTACGTCGAAAGGCTGGCTGACCGAGGAAACCATCAGGTGGCTGGAAGCCCAGCTGTTTGATGGCGGCGATAAACCAGCGACGGTGTTTATGCATCATCCGCCGCTGCCGCTGGGCAACGCGCAGATGGACCCTATCGCCTGCGAAAACGGCCATCGTCTGCTGGCGCTGGTTGAGCGTTTCCCGTCGCTGACGCGCATTTTCTGCGGCCATAACCACAGCCTGACCATGACCCAGTATCGCCAGGCCATCATCTCCACCATCCCGGGAACCGTCCACCAGGTGCCCTACTTTCATGAAGATACCCGTCCGTATTACGACCTCTCTCCAGCGTCGTGCCTGATGCATCGCCAGGTCGACGAGCAGTGGGTGAGCTATCAACATCCTCTGACCCACTACGCCGGACCGTGGATGTACGACGAAAATATCAGCTGCCCAACGGAAGATCGCTAAACGCCATGCTTAGTCTGCAAAACATCAGTAAACAGTTTGACGGTAAACCGGCCCTCAGCGCCCTGTCGCTGGATATTCGCGAAGGGGAATTCGTGGTGCTGGTGGGCCCGTCCGGCTGCGGTAAAAGCACCCTGCTGCGCCTGCTCGCCGGGCTGGAGCCGGTCAGCGAGGGGGAGATCTGGCTGCACGATGAGAACATCACCGAAATGTCGCCCAGAGAGCGTAACTTCGCGATGATCTTCCAGAACTATGCGCTGTTTCCGCACCTGTCGGTGCGCGACAACATCACCTTCGGCATGAAGGTGCGCAAAGAGGAGAAGACCAGCTGGCAGCCGCGGGTGGATAAAGTCGCGCAGATGCTGCAGCTGGATACCCTGCTCGATCGCAAACCGGCGAAGCTCTCCGGCGGCCAGCGGCAGCGGGTGGCGATGGCGCGGGCGATAGTGCGCAATCCGCGCCTGTTCCTGATGGATGAGCCGCTCTCCAACCTCGACGCCCGCCTGCGGAGCGAAGTGCGCGACAGCATTATGGACCTCCACCAGCAGCTCAGAACCAGCACCGTCTACGTCACCCATGACCAGACGGAAGCGATGTCGATGGCCGACCGCATCGTGGTGATGAACGGCGGCCACGTACAGCAGGTCGGGCGACCGGAGTATCTGTACGCCAACCCGGCCAACCTGTTTGTCGCCGGATTTATCGGATCTCCGGCGATGAATCTGCTCTCACTGCCCTGCGCTGATGGTGAGGTATTACTGGGTGAGCTGCGCTATCCGCTGCCGCCGCGCTACCGTGAAAAATCCCGGGTGTGGTTAGGCATTCGCCCGGAACATATCAGCGACCGCGTGGAAGAGAACCATCTGCGCCTGCCCGCCACCGTGCTGCAACGAGAACTGATGGGAGCCGATTATCTGCTCCACGTCAGCACCCCCATCGGCACCTTACGCTTTAGCCGTCGCCATCGCGGCGCGGTGCCGGAGAAAGGCGATTCGCTGATCCTCGGCTTTTCACCTGCCGATGTGCATCTTTTTCATGCTGAGAAACAGCATAATTTAGCGCCGGTACATCAGGCGTAATTGTTGCAGTCAGTTTGGACACGGACAGCGCGGAAGAACCGGAGCGTACGTGTAGTACGTGAGGATGATTCGCTACGCTCCCCCTTCGGGCCACCCTGAAGGGTGTTCAAAACTCTACGAGTTTTGTCTGAGCACTGCCCAGGGCCAAACTGGCAAATAAAATAGCCTGTGGACAGGTGCTTACTGATGGAGACAAACTATGTTTAAACCTATCACCGCTCTCGCGGTTGGGCTCAGCCTTGCCCTGAGCGGCGCGGCGCTGGCGAAAGAGAGGATCGACTTCATGTTTCCGGCGCCGGTGGACGGCAAGCTGACCATGGAGATGACTCGCGTCATTAAGCAATTCAACGAGTCGCAGCAGGATGTCGAAGTGCGCGGGATCTTTACCGGCAACTACGACACCACCAAGATCAAAGCAGAATCAGCGCAGAAAGCCGGGCAGCCGCCCGCGCTGGTGATTATGTCCGCCAACTTCACCACCGATCTGGCGCTGAAGGATGAGATCCTGCCGATGGACGAGCTGTTCCAGTATGGCGATCAAAAAGCGGGGGATTTCCTGGTGAAGGCGTTCTGGCCCGCAATGCATAAAAACGCCCAGGTGATGGGTACCACCTATGCGATCCCGTTCCATAACTCGACGCCGATCCTCTACTACAACAAAACGATGTTCGATCGGGCCGGGATCAAACAGCCGCCGCAAACATGGGCCGAGCTGCTGGCGGACGCCAGAAAGCTGACCGACGAAAGCAAAGGCCAGTGGGGGATCATGCTGCCGTCGACCAACGATGATTACGGCGGCTGGATCTTCTCGGCGCTGGTGCGCGCCAACGGCGGGAAATACTTTAACGAGGACTATCCCGGCGAAGTCTATTACAACACGCCAACCACCATCGGCGCCCTGCGCTTCTGGCAGAACCTGGTCTATAAAGACAAAGTCATGCCTTCCGGCGTGCTGAATTCGAAACAGATCGGCGCCAGCTTCTTCTCCGGCAAAGTTGGAATGGCGATGCTGAGCACCGGCGCGCTGGGCTTTATGCGCGAGAACAGCAAAGATTTTGAGCTGGGCGTGGCGATGCTGCCGGCCAAAGAGCAGCGGGCGGTACCGATCGGCGGCGCCAGCCTGGTAAGCTTCAAGGGCATCAACGACGCGCAGAAAAAAGCGGCGTACCAGTTCCTGACATATCTGGTGAGCCCGCAGGTCAACGGCGCCTGGAGCCGCTTTACTGGCTACTTCTCCCCGCGTAAGGCCGCCTACGATACGCCGGAAATGAAAGCATATCTGCAGCAGGATCCGCGCGCGGCTATCGCCCTCGAACAGCTGAAGTATGCCCATCCGTGGTACTCCACCTGGGAGACCGTTGCCGTGCGTAAAGCGATGGAAAACCAGCTGGCCGCAGTGGTCAACGATGCCAACGTTACCCCGGAAGCCGCGGTGCAGGCGGCGCAGAAGGAAGCCGATGCGCTGATGAAACCCTACGTCGATAAGACCGCGCTGGCGGAAGTGAAGTAAAACTTTTCCCTCTCCCTGCTCCTCTCCCAAAAGGAGAGGGAAACGCGTACAGCGTCGCTTATTCGCCACCAGGCAATGTCACGACAGAGGAAAAAAAGCAGGCCATACGACGTATGGCCTGAAAATAAAACAACGATTAGATTCCTGCCGTATCGCGGATATATTTGCGCGCTTTTACGGCGTATTCGAATGGGTTGGCCAGCGCCGGATCCTGCTCGGCCTCAACCACCATCCAGCCTTTATAGCCATGTTCGTCCAGCAGTTTAAACACCGGACGGAAATCAATGACGCCGTCGCCCGGCACGGTGAAGGTCCCCTTCTTCACGCCGTCAAGGAAGGAGAGCCCTTCGCGACGCACCTGCTCGATCACCGGCGGACGCACGTCTTTCAGGTGCACGTGGTTAATACGCGGCAGATATTTTTTCAGAATCGCCAGCATCGGCTCTTCGCCGCCTTCGGAATACCAGGCGTGCCCGGTGTCGTAGAGCAGGAAGACCTTGTCATCCACCAGCGACATAAACTTGTCGATCTCTGCCGTCGTCTGGATACCTGTGCCCATATGGTGGTGCAGACAGACCTGCATGCCCTTTTCCGCCGCCAGACGACCGAGGGTGTTATAGCCTTCCGCCACCCGCTGCCACTCTTCTTCGCTAAAGCACGGTTTCGCATTCTCCAGGATAGGCTTTTCCAGCCCCTGGATGCTGCCGCTCTGCTCAGAGCAGCCGATCACTTTCGCGCCCATAGCATGCAGGAAATTCATGTGGTTAACGAATTCATCAATGGTCTTTTCCCGCTGGCCGTTAGCAAAAAAGGTGCTGAACCAGGCGTTGCAAATCTGAATGCCGCGGATATCCAGCATCGGCTTGAGAACCGCCGGATCGCGTGGATATTTGCTGCCGACTTCGCTGCCGGTAAAGCCCGCCAGCGCCATTTCGCTGACGATTTGCTGGAAAGTATTTTCGCTGCCCAACTCCGGCATATCGTCGTTAGTCCAGCCAATCGGGGCGATGGCCAGTTTTACGTTATCTTTGTTCATAGTAGGGGCTCCTGCCGCTGCGCCTTACCGGCGCAGCAATTCACGTTCGATGAGTTCACGGGTTTCCACTGCCTGGTATTTCATTTTTTCCGGGTAGCCGAACAGCGAGGTGGCCACAATCGGCTCACCGCCGACTTTGAAGGTCTGCTCGGCAAATTTCATATCGCGCAGAGTGCGGAACAGCGCGTCGAAATCCACATCCCCTTCCCCGACGCCCACATGCTGGTGAACGACGGCATCTACGCCCGGCGGGTTAACGATATAGCGGCAATGTTTTGTATGGTTGCGGGTATCCGCGATCAGCACGTGGGAGAGATCGCTTCCCGCGTAGCGCAGCATTTTTTCAACGTCGCCCACGCCTTTGTCATAGAAGAAGGTGTGCGGGACGCTATAAACGTACTTAACGTTATCGCTGCGGAACGACTTCACGATATCGACGGTTTCGTTGTTCTCTTCGCAGAAGTCCCACGGATGCGCCTGAATTTCAACGCGGATGCCTTCGCGCTCAAAAATCGGCAGCAGCTCTTCCATGGAGCGATAGAACATCTCATCGCAAATCTCCGGCTGGTTAGGATCGCCGGAGAACTCGGTGTTGATCACCTGTACACCCATTTCAACCGCGATTTCGATCAGCCGTTTCCAGTTTTTCACTGCTGCCTGACGGCGCAGCTCATCCGGACCGGACCAGCGGTAGACGCAGATAAATGAGGAGAGCTCTACGCCGGTATCGCGCAGCGCCTGCTTGTACTCAGCCATAATTTCCCGGCTGGCGCGCGGGTGCTTGTAGAACGGGTTGATCTGCGGGTGCGGCGATTGCTCAATGTACTTGTAGCCCCACTCCGCCACCTGATGGACCATCCGGGTTACCCCGAGGTCTTTAATGACATCAACATCAAAAGCAATTTTCATCGTCGTTACCTGTGCAAAGAAGTTCCGTCAGCAAAGCGGGATTAGCGTTTGTAGAATGCCGGGCATTCAGGCAGCGTCACCTCAACCGGCTCGCTGGTTTCCTGGGCTTTGATACAGGCGTCGGCAGCGACGGACGCCGCGTAGCCATCCCACGCCGATGGGCCGTGTAGCTGGCCGGCCTGAACATCATTGATAAAGGCCTGCAGCTCAACGTCATACGCTTTGATAAAGCGATCCTTCCAGTCGGTCAGAATAGCGGTCGACAGGTTAGCGGCTTTGCGCATCTGCACGGCCGACGGCTCAGGCAGGCGGGCAATTCCGGTTTCCCCTACTACTTCACACTGGATGTCGTAGCCGTACTGGCAGTTCACGAAGACTTCCACGTCGATCAGCGTGCCTTTTTTGGTTTCAAACGACACGATCTGCGGGTCTTTCAGGCGCGCGTGGGTGTGGGACGTGGAGCGCGGGAAGCGCACCTGCACGGAAACATAGTCGTCATTCAGCAGCCAGCGCAGCACATCCAGTTCGTGAATAAGGGTGTTGGTGATCGCCATGTTGGTGATGTAATCCTCGCCCACCGACTGGTTGCGGTGCGCGCAGCGCAGCATCAGCGTCGCGCCGATGTCGCCGTCATCGATCACTTTTTTCAGCGCCAGATAGCCTTCGTCGTAAGGGCGCATAAATCCAACCTGCACCAGGCGGCGACCGGCTTTCATTTCCGCATCAACGATGCGGCGGCAGCCTTCCGCGCTCATCGCCAGCGGCTTCTCGCAGAACACCGGCTTCCCGGCGGCGATAGCGGCCAGCGTGTACTCTTCGTGGGTGGGGTCCCATGAGGTGACCAGAATGGCATCGACATCGCTGGCTTTAATCACGTCATGACCGTCGGCATACACTTCGGCATGCACGCCCGGCAGCGCTACCGCGGCGCGGGCGTTCTCTTCGTTGATATCCGAAACCGCAACGACCGTGGCTCCCTGCAGTACCTGAGTGCAACGACGGATATGCTCTTTACCGATAGCGCCGGCACCGATGACACCTAATTTGAGTGACATAGTTGGTTTTCTCCCGAGATTTGTAGGGTTCAGGGTTTATGTTCTGTTTAGTAATCCCGCGCCTGAGCGCGTTTTTCATTGATCATTTGCGCCACCTTGCGGATCCGCTCGGAGAGCGCAGACTGCGCGACGCCGACGTTCCACCAGCTGCCGTATTTGTGCACCATGGTTTTCGGCAGCACTTTAATGTCTATCAGGGTACTGACGGTTTCGCGGCGCGCGGCGTCCAGCGCGTGGCGCAGTTCTTCTAGCGTCGTGACGCGCCAGGTTTTGCAGCCGTAGCCGGCAGCGACGGTGGCGAAATCTACCGGCACCAGGCCGCCCTGCAGCTGGCCCGATTCGGCGCAGCGGAAGCGGAACTCGGTGCCGAAGCTGTCCATACCGTGCTCCATCTGCAGGTTGTTAATGCAGCCGTTGGCCATGTTGTCGAGCAGCACGATGTTGATCTTCGCGCGCTCCTGCAGGGAGGTCACCAGCTCGGAGTGCAGCATCATGAACGAGCCGTCGCCGACCAGCGAATAGACCTCGCTTTGCGGTTGGGCTAACTTCACGCCCAGCGCGGCGCTGACTTCATACCCCATGCAGGAGTAGCCGTATTCCACGTGATAGGTGTTGGTGGCCCGGTTGCGCCAGACGCGCTGCAGGTCTCCCGGCAGGCTACCCGCCGCCGCCACAATTACCGCATCCGCCGGCAGCGTTTCGTTGAGTACGCCGAGAACGCTGCTTTGCGTCAGGGTGGAGTCGGTTATCTGGCGAAATTCGCGATACACCGATTCCCGATCCAGGTGGTCGTCTATTTCCGGGACGAAAGCGGTTTCCTGCCACACCGCCTGGTAAACGCGCTGGGTCTCTTTCAGCTGGCGGCTCTGCACGCTTTCAATCTGCTCTCCCCAGCCAGCCTGCCAGGATTCGCCGGACAGGGCACCGTCCAGAGCAGTGAGGGCTTCGCGAGCATCCGCCAGCATCGGGATGCCATCCAGCTTCCAGGCGTCGAAGTTGCTGACGTTGATATTGAGGAAGCGCACGCCCGGGTGCTGGAAAATCCATTTTGATGAGGTGGTGAAATCGCTGAAACGCGTGCCAAGACCGATGACTAAGTCCGCCTCTTTCGCCAGCAGGTTCGCCGCCAGGCAGCCGGTTTCGCCGACGCCGCCTACGTTATAAGGATGCGAAGAGACAACGCTGCCTTTACCCGCCTGGGTTTCGGCAAACGGCACGCCGTAGCGCTCGGCAAAACGGGTCAACGCCTCGCCTGCGCCGGAGTATTTCACCCCGCCGCCGCAAACGATCAGCGGCTTACGGCTGGCTTTAATCGCCGCCACGGCATCCGCCAGCTGCGCGGCGCTGGCCGGACGGCGATCAAGGCGGTGTACCCGGCGGGTAAAGAAGGATTCCGGATAATCCCAGGCTTCACCCTGAACATCCTGCGGCAGACAGAGCGTGACCGCACCGGTTTCCGCCGGGTCGGTCAACACGCGCATGGCGTTGATGCAGGCGCTCATCAGCTGTTCCGGACGGGTGATGCGATCCCAGTATTTACTCACCGCGCGAAACGCGTCGTTAGTGGTAATGCTGAGATCGTGGCTCTGTTCGATTTGCTGCAGCACCGGATCAGGCTGGCGGGTCGCAAACACATCGCCCGGCAGCAGCAGCAGCGGGATGCGGTTGGCGGTCGCGGTGGCGGCGGCGGTAATCATATTCGCCGCGCCGGGGCCAATGGAGGAGGTGCAGGCAATAATCTGACGACGCAAAGACTGTCTGGCAAAACCGGTGGCGACATGCGCCATCCCTTGCTCGTTACGCCCCTGATAGACCCGCATTTCACCGCTATCTTGTTCAAGGGCCTGGCCCATTCCCAGCACGTTGCCGTGGCCAAAGATAGCAAAGATGCCTTTGACGAACTTATGCTCTTCGCCATCGACTTCCAGGTACTGGTTATCCAGGAACTTCACCAGCGCCTGCGCCATTGTCAGTCTCAGTTTGCCCATATTGCCCAATCCTTATTGTCAGTATTTGCGTGTGGGTTAGCGTTTTGCCCTGCGCAGCGATACAAGCGATGAGTCAGGGAAACCGTTAACGCCACTGGAATACTTCTGGATTATAGGCAAACATTTTTTTCATTAAATAGAAATACAGAAGAAATATTTCATTTTGCGAGAGGGATCAAACTCTCTATGCATTTCACCCGTTTCATTCGCATCCTGTATACGGGATAACGCGCAAATTACGCGGCCCACCTCTTAATATCCCCTTAAAAATCATAGGTAAAGACCACATCCAAACGGGCTCCAGTTCAACTTTCAGCCGCAGCCCAGGATCCGAGGCAGAATGAGGCTCAGCGCGGCATAGTGGTATATCCCTCACATTTTTGGTTTTTTAATTTCGATCTAGTTTGCAAATGAAATATTTATTTCTCAAACTAAGGGTAACCAATAACCCTCAGGCTGTTTTCGGAGACGCTGTCGGCATTCCGACTCTTCCGTACAGCAGAAATGCAAAAGGAAACCCTAGCTATGAATGCAGCAGTAAAGCGACTCGACGTCATCTGTATTGGCCGGGTGGCAGTCGATCTCTATGCCCAGCAGATTGGCGCGAGGCTGGAAGATGTCGCCAGTTTTTCTAAATACCTGGGTGGCTCTTCCGGCAACGTCGCCTTCGGCACCGCCATTCAGGGATTAAAATCGGCAATGCTCGCTCGCGTGGGCGATGAGCATAATGGCCGTTTTCTACGCGAAACTCTGAGCCGCGCCGGCGTCGATACCGAATATCTGATCACCGATAAGCAGCGCCTGACGGCGTTAGTGATGCTGGGGATTAAAGATCAGGAGACGTTTCCGCTGATTTTTTATCGCGATAACTGCGCCGATATGGCCCTTTCGCCAGAAGATATTAAGGAAGAGTACATCGCCTCTTCTCGGGCGCTGGCGGTAACCGGCACCCACCTTTCGCACGCCAACACGCGCGAAGCGGTGCTGAAGGCGCTGGAGTACGCCCGCCGTCACGGCCTGCGTACCGCGCTGGATATCGACTATCGTCCGGTGCTTTGGGGGTTAACGTCTTTAGGCGACGGTGAAACGCGTTTCATTGAATCCGGCCAGGTAACCAGCCAGCTGCAGGAAGTCCTGCATCTGTTCGATTTGGTGGTGGGGACTGAAGAGGAGTTTCATATTGCCGGCGGCAGCACCGATACCCTGACCGCGCTGAAAAACGTGCGTAACGCCACAAAAGCGACGCTGGTTTGCAAGCGCGGTCCGATGGGCTGCGTGGTGCTGGAAGGCACCATTCCCGACAGCTGGGATAGCGTGCCGCTACAGCAGGGCGTACGCGTTGACGTGCTTAACGTCCTGGGCGCGGGCGATGCCTTTATGTCCGGCCTGTTGCGCGGCTGGCTTAACGATGAAGGCTGGGAGCAGGCCTGCCGCTACGCTAACGCCTGCGGCGCGCTGGTGGTTTCACGCCACGGCTGCGCGCCCGCAATGCCGACTAAAGCCGAGCTTGACGACTATCTGTCGCGAGCAGAATCGGTCCCGCGTCCGGATATCGACGCTCGCCTCAACCATCTCCATCGCGTCACCAGCCGCCGCCAGGCGTGGCCGGAGCTGTGCATTTTCGCCTTTGACCACCGTAAGCAGCTGGCAGACCTGGCACTGGAAACCGGGCGTGATGAATCCTGTATTCCGCAGCTGAAGCTGCTGCTGCTGGCTGCCGCGGAAGCCGCCGCAGACGAAGCCGGTCTTGACGGTCACAGCGGCATCCTCGCCGATGGCACCTACGGCCAGCGCTCGCTCAATGCCATCACCGGCAAGGGTTGGTGGATTGGTCGGCCGATTGAAATGCCGAGCTCGCGCCCGCTGCGCCTGGAACATGGCAACATCGGTTCCCAGCTGATCGACTGGCCGCTGGAGCACGTGGTGAAATGCCTGGTCTTCTATCATCCGGCCGATCCCGCCGAGCTGCGCGCCGAACAGGATGCGCTGCTGCTGGAAGTCTGGCAGGCGTGCAATAAGTCCGGGCATGAACTGCTGCTGGAAATCATCCTGCCGGAAAACGGTCCGGATAAAGATGAACGTCACTACCACGACATGCTGGAGCACTTCTATCAGCTGGGCATCCAGCCGGACTGGTGGAAGCTGCCGCCGCTGTCGAGCGCGGAATGGGAGAGGATCGGCAAACTGATCGCGCGCGAAGATAGCTGGTGCCGCGGGATCTTAATCCTCGGCCTGGACGCCCCTTCGGACCGTCTGCGCGCCGGTTTTGCTGAAGCGGCGAAGCATCCGATGATCAAAGGTTTTGCCGTCGGGCGCACCATTTTTGGCCAGCCTTCACGGCGCTGGATGCAGGGAGAGCTCAGCGACGAGGCGCTGATTAACGAAGTGAAACGCAACTACCTCACGCTCATCGGCTACTGGCGAGAAGCACGCGGCTGATTCCGCCCAGGCCCGCATCCTCTTCAGAAGATGCGGGCTTTTTTCTGGATCTTCGTGAAATGAATCGCGTATTTCATCGTAGTAAATGAAAAATTCGCTTCATTTGATACACTGGAAATTATATTCCTTTCATTTTCTCAGAGCGCAATCTATGGCCAATAATCCGACCCAACTTACCATCTTGCAGGATGAAATCAGGCGTCGCTACGACACGTTAAGCAAACGCCTGAAACAGGTAGCCCGCTATATTCTCGATAACAGCAATAGCGTAGCTTTCGACACCGTGGCCTCTATCGCGCAACAAGCTGACGTCCCCCCTTCCACGCTGATCCGCTTCGCTAACGCCTTTGGTTTTAGCGGCTTCAACGAAATGAAGCAGATGTTCAAGCAGCACCTGATGGAAGAGACGGCCAACTATACCGAGCGCGCGCGTCTGTTCCGCCAGACCACCACGGATGACGCAACCCCGCCGGAAACGCCGACCGAAATCCTGAATATGTTCACCATGGTCAATACCCAGGCGCTGCAGCAGCTGGCGATGCAGACCTCCGGCGACGATCTGCAGCGCGCGGTCGCGCTGCTGGCAGAAGCGGAGAATATCTACGTTATTGGCCTGCGCCGCTCCTTTAGCGTCGCCTCCTATCTGACCTACGCCCTGCGCCATCTGGACCGTAAAGCGTTCCTGATTGACGGTCTGGGCGGCATGTTTACCGAGCAGCTCAGCCTGGTCGGGCCGAAAGATGTCGTGGTGGCGGTGAGCTTCTCTCCGTATGCGCGGGAAGTGGTTGAACTGGTGGAACTCGGCGCGCAGCGTAAAGCACGACAGATAGCGATTACCGACAGCCAGGTCAGCCCGCTGGCGGCCTTCAGCGACGTCTGCTTTGTGGTGCGCGAGGCGCAGGTTGATGGTTTCCGCTCGCAGGTGGCCTCGCTGTGCCTGGCCCAGACTCTGGCGGTCTCGCTGGCGCTGAACAGCAGCAAGGATGCAGAAACGAAGCAGCTGGCTTAAGCTTTTTATTATTCCCGGATGGCGACGTAAACGTCTTATCCGGGCTACTTGTCCGCAGACGACGGTAAACCCGTAGCCCGGCTGAGCGCAGCGCGAGCCGGGGATGTGGCAGAATTGCGAAGAAGATCTTATTCGGGTTACAGAATCAAAAAGGCCGGCTAGCAACGCTAACCGGCCTTTTTATCCTCAACCGATGTTAATCGTGGCGAGGATAATCAGGGCTATTGATCCACGCGTGATCCTCTTCCCAGGTAAACATCCATTTGCGATCCGGGCCGGCCATCACGTTCAGATAGTAGCTGTCATATCCGGCAATCGCCGCCACCGGATGGTAGCCGCGCGGCACCATGACTACATCGTGGTTGTAGGGAGCCATGCAGGCATCGAGGCTGCGGTCATCGGTGTAGACGCGCTGGAAGGCAAAACCCTGCGGCGGATCGAAACGGTGATAGTAGGTCTCTTCCAGCTGGGTTTCCTGGCCCGGCAGCGCCGTATCGTGCTTATGCGACGGCCATGAGCTGGTCGCCCCTTCCTCGGTGTAAACCTCCACCACCAGCAGGCAGTCCGCCTGCACGTTGTCCGGAAGAATATTGTGCACCAGGCGCTGGTTGCGCCCCTTACCGCGATGCTCTACGCCCACGTCCTGCGGGGAGATGACCCGTGCAGGGAAGGTTCCTTTACCCGGCGCGCTGCATACGGCCAGCTCGAGGTCTGAATCCGCCGTCACTTCGACTTTATCCTGCGGCGGCACGTAGACTGACCAGGGCGGCGTACGCTCAAATGGCGACATACGCTGGCCAAGTTTGGGGAAATCCGCCCGCGTGGTTTTTACCGAAGCCAGCCCGGCGACCAGCACCAGGCACAGTTCGCGATCGCCGCTTTCCAGGGTGACGGTTTGCCCTTTCTTTAACATCCAGACGTCAAAACCAATGTACTTCCACCCCGCGCTCTGCGGGGTGATGTGCTGAATCTGCCCTTCTTTTTTTGCTTTAGCCAGTAAAGACATGGCGCTCTCCTTCGCCGATTAGCCTAACGTCGGCATACTGAATTCAGATACGGTTTGCTGACCCTGCGGCCAGCGGACGGTGGCGGTTTTCATACGCGTATAGAAGCGCACACCGTCCGGGCCATGGACGTTCAGTGCGCCGAATACGGAGCGTTTCCAGCCGCCAAAGCTATGGAAGGCCATGGGAACGGGTACCGGTACGTTGACCCCAACCATTCCGGCCTGGACATCATGGACAAATTCACGCGCGGTGTGGCCGTTGCTGGTAAAGACGGCGCTACCGTTGCCGAACTCATGGCTGTTCACCAGCTCCAGCGCGCTGTGGTAATCCGCCACGCGGACAATACCCAGCACCGGGCCAAAAATCTCTTCGCGCCAGATAGTCATCTCCGGCGTAACGTTGTCGAACAGCGTTCCGCCGACGTAGTATCCCTCTTCAAACCCGAGCACCTGCGGCTTGCGTCCGTCAACCACCAGCGTCGCACCCTCGCTGACCCCTTTATCAATATATCCCAGCACTTTTTTCTGATGGGCATCGGAGACGACCGGCCCCATTTCGTTCTCTTCTTTTCCGCGCATACAGCCAGGCCCCACCTTCAGGGATTCCACCAGCGGCTTCAGGCGCGCAATCAGTTTATCCGCCGTTTCATCACCCACGGCGACCACCACCGGCAGCGCCATGCAGCGCTCGCCCGCCGAGCCGAACGCGCCGCCCATAATGGCATTCACGGTGGCATCCAGATCGGCATCCGGCATCACAATCGCGTGGTTTTTCGCCGCGCCAAACGCCTGTACCCGCTTGCCATAAGCGCTGGCGGTTTTATAAATATGCTCCGCCACGCCGGAAGATCCGACAAAGCTTACCGCCGCGATCCGCGGGTCCCGGTATAGCTGCTCGGCATCTTCGTTGCTGCAGTGCACGACGTTAAAGACGCCATCCGGCAGACCCGCTTGTTTCAGCAATTCCGCCAGACGCACCGCGGCAGTAGGCGCCAGCGCTGGCGGCTTCAGGACAAAGCTGTTGCCGCAGGCCAGCGCCAGCGGGAACATCCACATCGGTACCATCGCCGGGAAGTTGAACGGCGTAATGCCCGCCACCACGCCCAGCGGCTGCATCAGAGAATAGCTATCAACGCCGGTTCCGACATCCGATGAGAACTCCCCTTTGATCAGGTGCGGAATACCGCAGGCAAACTCAACGACTTCCATGCCGCGCGTCAGCTCCCCCATCGCGTCGGAAAACACTTTACCGTGTTCGCTGACGATAATCCCCGCCAGCTCTTCAGCGTGCTGTTCCAGTAACATTTTAAAATTGAACATCACGCGGGCGCGGCGCAGCGGCGTGGTGCGCGACCAGCTTTCAAAAGCATCACGCGCCACCTGAATGGCGTCAGAGACTTCCTGCGCGGTCGATAACGTGACTTCGCGGACCACTTTGCCCGTCGCGGGGTCGAATACCGGCATTGTGTTGCTGCTGCCGCTGGTAACGGTTTTCCCGCCAATAAAGTTTCCTGTGATAGTCATGCTCTCGCCTCATCTGTATGGGGTATCGGGGGCCAACGCAGTACGGCCCATTACTGGATCTGCTGTGCTGTAACCGTAGTAAAATGAAATTAATATTTCAATATTGATGGCTAGTGAAATTCTATTTTGGTGATGATGGTCGCAATTTCGTGTAAGAAATTGCCGGCTTGCGGGCTAAAGCACGATAAAAAGAGTTGAGATTTAGCGCCACCTGCAACCCGTGCTCTTTAAAACGCAGCAGAAAAATATTTTGCGAGTCGGCTCAAAAAACCACCATTTCATACATTGCTAATTTTGGAATAAATGTTTTGACTATGAGGCATTCGAACGAATTCGATCCCTACGTTTCTGGAGAGTCAAAATGGCTATTGCATCGCAACGTTTCTGCATCAACCGCAAGATCGCCCCGTCACTCAGCATTGAGGCCTTTTTCCGGCTAGTGAACAGCCTGGGGCTGAACAAAGTCGAGCTACGTAACGACCTCCCCAGCGGAAAAGTAACCGACAATCTGAGCCACCAGCAGGTGCGGGAGCTGGCTGACCGCTACCATATTGAGATCCTCACTATCAATGCGGTCTACCCCTTCAACTGCCGCACCGCAGAGGTTCGTAGCCTGACGGAGTCATTGCTGAAAGAAGCCAAAGCCGTTGGCGCAAAATCGCTGGTGCTGTGCCCGCTGAACGATGGTACCGAGGTTCCGGCGAGCGAAACCCTTAACGCTCTGCGTGACCTGGCGCCGCTTTTTGCCTTCTACGGCATTCAGGGGCTGGTGGAGCCGCTCGGTTTCCCGCAGAGCTCGCTCCGCTCGTCGGCGCAGGCGCAAACGCTGATCCACGACGCGCGGGTGCCGTTTAAGCTGCTGATAGATACCTTCCACCATCATCTTTATCCGCAGGCGGAGCAGGAGTTTAACCAGGTGGATATCGGCGAAATCGGTCTGGTCCATCTTTCCGGCGTAGAGGATACCCGCCCGCGCGAAGCCCTGACCGACAATGAGCGCATCATGCTGACCGCAAAAGACCAGCTGCAAAGCTGCGAGCAGGTCAAAAACCTGGAGGCGCGCGGCTATCAGGGCGTGTATGCGTTCGAACCCTTCGCGCCGGAATTGGCAAACTGGAGCGAAGACGATATCCGCCGAGAAATCGAGCAGAGCATCGCGTTAATTCAGCGCCACTGCGCCTGACGTGAATAAGCGAAGGTGCGCGTGATTTCCCTCCTTTTGCTATCAGGTTGCCTATACTCGCAGCAGGATAAATGGAGAAATCGCTCATGAGCTCACCTCTGCTGATTGCACGCACGCTGGATAAACAGCTGCATTTACTGCCCGCTATGGCCAACCGCCACGGCTTGATTACCGGCGCCACGGGGACCGGTAAAACCGTCACTCTGCAAAAGCTGGCGGAGTCTTTCTCGGAAATCGGCGTTCCGGTATTTATGGCCGATGTGAAAGGCGACCTCACCGGTATCGCCGAGTCGGGCCAAAGTTCGGAAAAGCTGCAGGCGCGTCTGGAAAAAATCGGCGCAACGGACTGGCAGCCGCACGCCAATCCGGTGGTGCTATGGGATATTTTTGGCGAAAAAGGCCACCCGGTTCGCGCCACAGTTTCCGATCTCGGGCCGCTGCTGCTGGCTCGCCTGCTCAACCTCAATGAGGTTCAGTCCGGGGTGCTGAATATCATCTTCCGTATCGCCGACGATCGCGGGCTGCTGCTGCTCGACTTTAAAGACCTGCGCGCCATAACCCAATACATTGGCGACAACGCCAAAGCGTTTCAGAACCAGTACGGCAACATCAGCAGCGCCTCCGTCGGGGCGATTCAGCGCGGATTGCTGACCCTGGAGCAGCAGGGTGCAGAGCACTTTTTCGGCGAACCGATGCTCGATATCCAGGACTGGATGCGCGTTGATGCGCAGGGTAAAGGGGTAATTAATATCCTGAGCGCCGAAAAGCTTTACCAGATGCCGAAGCTGTACGCCGCCAGCCTGCTGTGGATGCTCTCCGAGCTTTACGAACGGCTGCCGGAGGCCGGCGACCAGGAGAAGCCAAAGCTGGTCTTTTTCTTTGATGAAGCGCATCTGCTGTTTAACGATGCGCCGCAGGTGCTGCTGGATAAAATCGAGCAGGTCATTCGTCTGATTCGTTCTAAAGCCGTCGGGGTCTATTTTGTTTCACAAAACCCGGCGGACATTCCCGATGCGGTTCTCGGTCAGTTGGGTAATCGCGTACAGCACGCCCTGCGCGCCTTCACGCCGAAAGACCAAAAAGCGGTAAAAACCGCCGCGCAGACCATGCGCGCGAATCCGGCGTTCAGTACCGAACAGGCGATCCAGGAGCTGGGCACCGGCGAGGCGCTGATCTCCTTTCTTGATGAGAAGGGCAGCCCTTCGATAGTGGAACGCGCGATGGTTATCGCCCCCTGCTCGCGTATGGGGCCGGTCACCGATGACGAACGTAACGGACTGCTTAACCACTCGCCGCTGTACGGAAAATATGAAGAAGAGATCGACCGTGAATCGGCCTTTGAAATGCTGCAACAGGGCGTTCAGAGCACAACGGAGCAGCAGCAGTCACCACCCGCAAAAGGCCAGCCAAACGGCGATGACGACGGCCTGCTCGGCGGATTAAAAGACATTCTGTTCGGCACCACCGGGCCGCGCGGCGGCAAACGCGACGGTATCGTACAAACGGCAGCGAAGAGCGCGGTGCGTCAGGTGACCAACCAGATAGTCAGGGGAATGCTGGGAAGCTTGCTTGGCGGGCGAAAACGCTAAAAAAACGCCCCCTTGCTGACTCCAGGAAGGGGGCGCGTTACGTCAGGATTTGCGCATCATCAGCCAGAGGCTCAGCAAGAAGAAGCTGGCGCTCGGCAGCAGCGCGCCGATAATCGGCGGAATGCCGTACACCAGGGTTAGCGGGCCGAAAATCTGGTCCAGCACGTAGAAGATAAAGCCGAAGCTGATCCCGGTCACCACTCTGACGCCCATCGGTACGCTGCGCAGCGGGCCGAAGATAAACGACAGCGCCATCAGCATCATCACCGCCACCGACAGCGGCTGGAAGATTTTGCTCCACATATTGAGCTGATAGCGGCCCGGATCCTGACCGCTGGACTTCAGATAGGTAACATAGTTGTGCAGGCCGCTGATGGACAGCGCGTCCGGGTCCAGCGCCACCACGCCGAGCTTGTCCGGCGTCAGGTTGGTCTTCCAGGTCCCGCTGACCGTCTGCGTTCCGGTGACCTGTTTCGGGTCAGTCAGGTTGGATTCATCCACCTGCGACAGTCGCCAGAGCTTATTCTCGGTGTCGAACTTTGCCGAAGCGGCATAGCGAACGGACTGCAGGCGGCGCTGGTCGTTAAAGGCGTAAATGCTCACCCCACCCAGCTCATCGTTGCCTTTTACCCGCTCGATATACACAAAGTTATGGCCGTCTTTCGCCCATAGCCCCTGCTGAGTGGAAAGCAGCGAACCGCCGTACATCTGCTGAGCACGATAGTTACGCGCCATCTGCTCGCCCTGTGGGGCAACCCACTCGCCCATCGCCATGGTCAGCAGCACCAGCGGAATCGCGGTTTTCATCACCGACAGCGCCACCTGCAGACGGGTAAAGCCGGAAGCCTGCATCACCACCAGTTCGCTGCGCTGCGCCAGCATCCCCAGCCCCAGCAGCGCACCGAGCAGCGCCGCCATCGGGAAGAAGATTTGGATATCTTTCGGCACGCTGAGAATCGTGTAGATTCCTGCCCCCAGCGCATCATAGTTGCCCTGCCCGGCCTTTTTCAGCTGGTCGACAAACTTGATGATGCCCGAGAGGGAAACCAGCATGAACAGGGTCATCATGATGGTATTGAAAATCGTCTTACCGATATAACGGTCAAGTACCCCAAACGCCTGCATCACGCCGCTCCTTTGTTAAAACGGGCACGGAAGCGGCGCATCGGCACCGTATCCCACAGGTTCAACAGCACGGCCAACGCGAAATAGAGCAGGTTTACCGCCCACATCCAGACCATCGGATCCATTTTGCCTTTACCGCCGCTCGATTTAATCGACGTTTGCAGCAGGAAGAACACCAGATAGAGCAGCATCGCCGGCAGCATCGACAGCACGCGGCCCTGGCGCGGGTTCACCACGCTGAGCGGCACCACCATCAGGGCCATGATGAACACCGTTGCCACCAGCGTGAAGCGCCAGTGCAGCTCCGCCCGGGCGCGATCGGTATCGGTATGCCACAGGGTGCGCATATCCATCTGCTCGGTATCGTTCGGGTCGGAGGCCACCGCCTGATGGCCAACTATCGCCTGATAGTTTTTGAAGTCGGTAATGCGGAAGTCACGCAGCATCGCGGTGCCTTCAAAGCGGGTGCCCTGATTCATGGTCACCACCTGCGAGCCGTCTTTACGCAGCGAGAGCTCGCCGGTATCCGCGACCACCACCGACGGGCGCGCGTTGCCCCGCGGCCGCAGCTGAGCAAGGAAAACGTCGCTGAAGCGGTTGCCGTTGACGTTCTCAATAAACAGCACCGCGCTGCCGTCGCTGGCCTGCTGGAACTGGCCCTGAGCCAGCGCCGCCATGCCTGGGTTCGCTTTCGCTTCCGCCAGCACTTCATCCTGGTGACGAGAAGACCAGGGGCCGGCCCACATTACGTTGACCGCCGCGACGACGCCCGTAAAGAGCGCCAGGATCATGGCGGCTTTCACCAGCACGGCTTTACTCAGGCCGCAGGCGTGCATCACCGTAATTTCACTTTCGGTATACAGTTTGCCCAGCGTCATCAGCAGCCCGAGGAATAAACTCAGGGGCAGAATAAGCTGCGCCATTTCAGGTACGCCCAGCCCTAACAGCGAGAGCACCAGATTTGTCGGGATATCGCCATCAACAGCGGCGCCGAGGATCCTGACCAGTTTCTGACAAAAGAAAATGAGCAGCAGGATGAATAGGATCGCCAACTGGCTTTTCAGCGTCTCACGAACCAGATATCTTATGATTATCACTATAAATACGCCCGTAAAAACCCGTTTTATTGCAGGAAAATTGCTTGTTTCATGGCTTAAACGTCATTTATTCTCTTTGGTCGTCGAAAACATCGCTAAGATTAAATGACTCGCTGGTTCTGCGTATCAGGATCTTTTCTGACGAACCAAGGCCGTAATAACGTTAAGATTAACACGAAGTCACCACAACAGCGGACATGAGTTACGAAAGCTTTCAATTTCTATACTCTGTGGATTTCGAGTTGCAGGCAGGCGGCAAGACTGTGAAGCCCCGGAGCTTACATCAGGTAAGTGACAGGGGTGAGCAGGCGCAGCCAACGCATCTGCAACTTGAAAGACGACGAGTATATCTGTAGCCACCACTGTTGTCTTTAAGATTCAGGAGCATAGTGCATGGAGTTCAGTGTAAAAAGCGGTAGCCCGGAGAAGCAGCGGAGCGCCTGTATCGTGGTCGGCGTCTTTGAACCACGTCGCCTCTCCCCCATCGCCGAACAGCTTGATAAAATTAGCGACGGTTACATCAGCGCCCTGCTGCGTCGCGGCGAGCTGGAAGGCAAACCTGGCCAGACTTTATTGCTGCACCATGTGCCGAACATTCTGTCAGAGCGCATTCTGCTTATTGGCTGCGGCAAAGAGCGCGAGCTGGATGAACGTCAGTACAAGCAGGTCATTCAGAAAACAATCAATACGCTGAATGATACCGGCTCAATGGAAGCCGTCTGCTTCCTGACCGAGCTGCACGTCAAAGGCCGCAATAACTACTGGAAAGTGCGTCAGGCGGTCGAGACCGCCAAAGAGACGCTGTACAGCTTTGACCAGTTGAAAACCAACAAAAGCGAGCCGCGTCGCCCGCTGCGTAAAATGGTCTTCAACGTCCCAACCCGCCGCGAGCTGACCAGCGGCGAACGCGCTATTCAGCACGGTCTGGCGATTGCTGCAGGCATCAAAGCGGCGAAAGATCTCGGCAATATGCCGCCAAATATCTGTAATGCCGCCTATCTGGCCTCTCAGGCGCGCCAGCTGGCCGATACCTACAGTAAGAACGTCATTACCCGCGTTATCGGCGAACAGCAGATGAAAGAGCTGGGAATGAACTCTTATCTGGCGGTCGGCAACGGTTCGCAAAATGAATCGCTGATGTCGGTTATCGAATATAAAGGCAACCCGGCAGAAGACGCGCGCCCTATCGTGCTGGTGGGTAAAGGTCTGACCTTTGACTCCGGCGGCATCTCCATCAAGCCTTCCGAAGGCATGGACGAGATGAAATACGACATGTGCGGCGCGGCGGCTGTGTACGGCGTGATGCGTATGGTTGCCGAACTTCAGCTACCGCTGAACGTTGTCGGCGTGCTGGCGGGATGTGAAAACATGCCGGGCGGCCGCGCCTATCGTCCAGGCGACGTGTTGACCACGATGTCCGGGCAAACGGTGGAAGTGCTGAACACCGATGCCGAAGGGCGTCTGGTGCTGTGCGATGTGCTGACCTACGTTGAGCGCTTCGAGCCGGAAACCGTTATCGACGTGGCCACGCTGACCGGCGCCTGCGTGATTGCGCTGGGCCACCACATCACCGGCCTGATGTCGAACCACAACCCGCTGGCCCACGAGCTGATCGGCGCGTCCGAACTGGCGGGCGATCGCGCATGGCGTCTGCCGCTTGGCGACGAGTTCCAGGAGCAGCTGGAGTCTAACTTTGCGGATATGGCCAATATCGGCGGCCGTCCCGGCGGGGCAATTACCGCGGGCTGCTTCCTGGCGCGCTTTACCCGCAAGTACAACTGGGCGCACCTGGATATCGCCGGTACCGCGTGGCGTTCCGGGAAAGCCAAAGGCGCGACCGGTCGTCCGGTGGCGATGCTGTCGCAGTTCCTGCTCAACCGCGCCGGATTTACCGGCGAAGAGTAATTGCCGTCTGATACCCGGCGGCGTTACGCTTGCCGGGCCAACGAAAAGATGCCGTTTATAGGCCGGGTCAGCATAGCGCCGCCCGGCTTAAGCATTTAAAGTCACCACAAGAAGCCCCATATATGAAAAACGCAACGTTCTATCTTCTGGACAATGATACGCAACAAGACGGCCTGAGCGCCGTTGAACAACTGGTGTGTGACATTGCCGCAGAACGTTGGCGCAGCGGCAAGCGAGTGCTCATCGCCTGCGAAGATGAGCAGCAGGCCATTCGTCTGGACGAAGCGCTCTGGGCTCGACCCGCGGAAAGTTTCGTTCCGCATAATCTGGCGGGAGAAGGTCCGCGCGGCGGCGCGCCGGTGGAGATCGCCTGGCCGCAAAAGCGCAACAGCAGCCCGCGGGATATTCTGATTAGCCTGCGGCTAAACTTTGCAGATTTTGCCACCGCTTTCACAGAAGTGATAGACTTCGTCCCTTATGAAGATTCTTTGAAACAACTGGCGCGCGAACGCTATAAAGCGTACCGCATGGCTGGTTTCAACCTGAACACGGCAACCTGGAAATAATGGAAAAGACATACAACCCCCAAGATATCGAACAGCCGCTTTACGAGCACTGGGAAAAGCAGGGCTATTTCAAACCCAATGGCGACGAAAGCCAGGAAAGTTTCTGCATCATGATCCCGCCGCCGAACGTCACCGGCAGTTTGCATATGGGTCATGCCTTCCAGCAAACCATCATGGATACCATGATTCGCTACCAGCGCATGCAGGGTAAAAACACCCTGTGGCAGGCCGGTACCGACCACGCGGGTATCGCTACCCAGATGGTGGTTGAGCGTAAGATTGCCGCCGAAGAAGGTAAAACCCGCCACGACTACGGTCGCGACGCCTTTATCGATAAAATCTGGCAGTGGAAAGCGGAATCCGGCGGCACCATTACCCGTCAGATGCGCCGTCTGGGCAACTCCGTGGACTGGGAGCGCGAGCGCTTCACCATGGACGAAGGCCTGTCCAACGCCGTAAAAGAAGTCTTTGTCCGCCTGTACAAAGAAGATCTGATCTACCGCGGCAAGCGCCTGGTCAACTGGGACCCAAAACTGCGCACCGCCATCTCCGATCTGGAAGTGGAAAACCGCGAGTCTAAAGGCTCAATGTGGCATATCCGCTATCCGCTGGCCGACGGCGCGAAAACCGCTGATGGTAAAGATTATCTGGTCGTCGCCACCACCCGTCCGGAGACCGTGCTGGGCGATACCGGCGTGGCCGTTAACCCGGAAGATCCGCGCTATAAAGACCTTATCGGCAAATTCGTGATCCTGCCGCTGGTTGACCGCCGCATTCCGATTGTGGGCGATGAACACGCCGATATGGAAAAGGGCACCGGCTGCGTGAAGATCACCCCGGCGCACGACTTTAACGACTATGAAGTGGGCAAGCGTCATGCGCTGCCGATGATCAACATCCTGACCTTTGACGGCGACATCCGCGAAACCGCGGAAGTTTACGACACCAAAGGCAACGAGTCCGATGTCTACTCAAACGCCATCCCGGCGGAGTTCCAGAAGCTGGAGCGCTTTGCCGCGCGTAAAGCGGTGGTTGCCGCTATCGACGCGCTGGGCCTGCTGGACGAGATTAAACCGCACGATCTGACCGTACCGTACGGCGACCGCGGCGGCGTGGTAATTGAGCCGATGCTGACCGATCAGTGGTACGTCCGTGCCGACGTGCTGGCTAAACCGGCGGTTGAAGCGGTGGAGAACGGCGACATCCAGTTCGTGCCGAAGCAGTACGAAAACATGTACTTCTCCTGGATGCGCGATATTCAGGACTGGTGTATCTCCCGCCAGCTGTGGTGGGGTCACCGCATCCCGGCATGGTACGACAACGACGGCAACGTTTACGTTGGCCGCACCGAAGACGAAGTACGCCAGGAAAATAACCTCGGCGCCGACGTGGCGCTGCGCCAGGACGAAGACGTTCTCGATACCTGGTTCTCCTCCGCGCTGTGGACCTTCTCCACCCTCGGCTGGCCGGAAAACACCGATGCCCTGCGTCAGTTCCACCCGACCAGCGTGATGGTTTCCGGCTTCGACATCATCTTCTTCTGGATTGCCCGCATGATCATGATGACCATGCACTTCATCAAAGATGAAAAC
This sequence comes from Klebsiella sp. OBRC7, assembly GCF_000293135.1. Classification (NCBI taxonomy): domain Bacteria; kingdom Pseudomonadati; phylum Pseudomonadota; class Gammaproteobacteria; order Enterobacterales; family Enterobacteriaceae; genus Klebsiella; species Klebsiella sp. OBRC7. The sequence continues at coordinate 54,208 of NZ_ALNJ01000028.1, forward strand.
GGCAAGCCGCAGGTGCCGTTTAAAACCGTCTATATGACCGGTTTGATCCGCGATGACGAAGGCCAGAAGATGTCCAAATCGAAGGGCAACGTTATCGACCCGCTGGATATGGTCGACGGCATTTCCCTGCCGGAGCTGCTGGAAAAACGCACCGGTAACATGATGCAGCCGCAGCTGGCGGAAAAAATCGCCAAACGCACCGAGAAACAGTTCCCGAACGGCATTGAGCCGCACGGTACCGACGCCCTGCGCTTTACCCTGGCGGCGTTGGCCTCTACCGGCCGCGATATCAACTGGGATATGAAGCGTCTGGAAGGTTATCGTAACTTCTGTAATAAGCTGTGGAACGCCAGCCGCTTTGTGCTGATGAATACCGAAGATCAGGATTGCGGCTTTAACGGCGGCGAAATGACCCTGTCGCTGGCGGACCGCTGGATCCTCGCGGAATTCAACCAGACCATCAAAGCCTACCGCGAGGCGCTGGACGGCTTCCGCTTCGATATTGCCGCAGGCATTCTGTACGAGTTCACCTGGAACCAGTTCTGCGACTGGTATCTGGAGCTGACCAAGCCGGTAATGAACGGCGGTTCCGAGTCTGAGCTGCGCGGCACCCGTCACACGCTGGTGACCGTTCTTGAAGGTCTGCTGCGCCTGGCGCACCCGATTATTCCGTTCATCACCGAGACCATCTGGCAGCGCGTGAAGGTTATTTGCGGTATCACTGCCGATACCATCATGCTACAGCCATTCCCGCAGTACGATGCGTCTCAGGTTGACGAAGCGGCGCTGGCCGATACCGAATGGCTGAAGCAGGCGATCGTCGCCGTGCGTAACATCCGTGCGGAAATGAACATCGCCCCAGGTAAGCCGCTGGAGCTGCTGCTGCGCGGCTGCAGCGAAGCCGCGATTCGTCGCGTGAATGACAACCGCAGCTTCCTGCTGAACCTGGCGCGTCTGGAAAGCATCACCGTGCTGCCTGCCGATGATAAAGGCCCGGTTTCCGTGACCAAAATTATCGACGGCGCCGAGCTGCTGATCCCGATGGCTGGCCTCATCAATAAAGAAGATGAGCTGGCGCGCCTCGCTAAAGAGGTGACCAAAATCGAAGGCGAGATTGGCCGCATCGAAAGCAAACTCTCCAACGAAGGCTTTGTGGCGCGCGCGCCGGAAGCGGTGATCGCCAAAGAGCGTGAGAAGCTGGAAGGTTACGCGGAAGCAAAAGCGAAGCTGATTGAGCAGCAGGCGATTATCGCCGCGCTGTAATTCACTCGCCCCTTATCCATTCGGATAAGGGGCGTTTTCTGTGAAAGATCCTCGCTTGCACTCTCCCCTCCCGCAGTGTTATTAACAACATTATCCGTCATTATTTTGCAATGAGTCTTCACATGAATACGAGCGCAACCCTACCGCTAACCCTGCGCCGCATCACGGCTAATGATAATCCGGCGATTGCCGCTGTTATCCGCCAGGTCTCCGCTGAATATGGTCTGACCGCCGACAAAGGCTATACGGTAGCCGATCCGAATCTGGATGAACTCTATGAGCTTTATAGCCAGCCGGGTTCCGCCTATTGGGTCGTTGAGCAGAATGGTGAAGTGGTGGGCGGTGGCGGCGTGGCACCGCTCTCCTGCAGCGAGCCCGATATCTGCGAACTACAAAAAATGTATTTTATGACCTCCGCGCGCGGCCAGGGGCTGGCGAAAAAGCTGGCACTGATGGCCCTTGATTACGCCCGCGAGCAGGGATTCAAACGCTGCTATCTGGAAACCACCGCCTTCCTGAAAGAAGCAGTCGGTTTATATGAGCACCTCGGCTTCGAGCATATTGCTGAGCCGCTGGGCTGCACCGGTCACGTTGATTGCGAAGTCAGGATGTTGAAAGTGCTGTAGCGCCCGCAAAACGGCGACGTTGATTAATCGAAAAAATGCATGGTTTTCATGCAAAAAGAGCGTTATTCACCGCACGTTTTCGCTAATACACTCTTCGAGCATTGGATCTTTTCGCCTGCCGCCGAGGCAGGCTTTGCTCAGGATAGAACATCATGAAAAAACTCCCCCTCCTGCTCACCGGCGGCCTGATGCTTGCCGGCATGGCTTCCTGCGTTAACGCCGGCGAACTTGCTGGCAATACCGAAGGCGCTCAGGTCATTCGCGTGGAAAAAACCCGGGGCCGTATCGATGCGCTCAACGATATCGTTTATAGCCAGGTAAAAAGCACCGTCGCCGTTCGTCAGCTGCATATGTCTTTACTGGTACCGCGTAACGGCGATCTGAAACCGGCAATCATCTATTTCCCCGGCGGCGGTTTCACCAGCGCGGCCTGGAATAAGTTTATCGAGATGCGTATGGCGCTGGCGGCGGCGGGATTCGTCGTCGCGGCGGCGGAATACCGTACGGTTCCCGACACCTTCCCGGCCCCGGTTATCGATGGTAAAGCCGCCGTTCGCTATCTGCGCGAACATGCCGCGGAATACGGTATAGATCCGTCGCGTATTGGCGTGCTGGGGGATTCCGCAGGCGGCTATATGGCGCAGATGCTGGCGCTCACCAACGGTGACAAAACGTTTGAGCGTGGCGATAACCTGGCGCAATCCTCTGACGTGCAGGCCGCCGCCACGCTGTACGGTATTTCAAACCTGTTGAATATCGGCGAAGGTTTTCCGCAGGCGATTCAAAAAGTGCACCAGTCGCCGGCGGTCACTGAAGCGCTGCTGGTACACGGTAGCGCCTTTCGCGACTGGCCGGGAGCGACGATTGACAGCGATCCGCAAAAAGCCCTGGCGGCCAGCCCGATGGGCCATATCAGCGGTAAAAAGCCGCCGTTTTTAATTATGCACGGCAGCGCCGACACCCTGGTTTCACCGGTACAAAGTCAGCAGCTCTATCGCGCGCTGAAGAAGGAGGGCAACCCGGCCGATTACGTGTTGCTGGCGGGCGCGGAGCACGGCGATGACAGCTGGTATCAGAAACCGGTTATTGAACGGGTGGTGAACTGGTTTAAAGCAACCCTCGGCGCGCCCAAAGCCGCCGCGACGGCAGAGCAAGACAAAAACGCCAATCTGTAATGGATCGTCAGGCCGCTGCGGTGAAGCGGCGGCCTGACGATCAGGCGGGCACGCCGCTGTGAAAACGAAACTCCGCTTCAGGCGCGTTAATAAGCGCCGCTTCCGCTTCGCCAAGCTGGCGCACGCGTTCGCTGATATCGTCCTGGGAGATTCTCTGCGCCAGGTCCAGATAGTCCTGATAGTGGCGCGCTTCGGAACGCAGCAGCGACAGATAAAACTTCTGCAGATCGTCATCCAGCCATGGCGCCAGCGCGGCAAAACGCTCGCAGGAGCGGGCTTCAATATAGGCTCCGCAGATGAGTTTATCGATCAGCATGACCGGTTCGTGAGAACGCACTTCCCGGCGCAGCCCGCGGGCATAGTTGCTGGCGGTGATTTTGACGTACGGGATTTCGCGGGAAAGCATGATTTCCCTCACCTGCCAGAAGTGATGCAGCTCCTCTTTGATCAGCAGAATCATGCTGTCGAGCAGCTGACGTCCCCAGGGGTCGTCGGTCTGCGGCATGGCGCTTTTATTTATCTGCTTATGCAGCGCGACGAAATCCGGCTCCGGGCCCCAGCGGTAGGTGAAGTCCTCATACGGCTTCAGGCAGGCCAGCAGCTCATCCGCGTCCGCTTTATTCGCGACGTATCGACGCACCAGCAGCATCGCGTTTTGCGCCGCTTTCAGCTCGCACACCATATGGTCGGTCAACAGCAGCGGGAGGTTTTCCGGTTTACGGGCTTCATCAATCCACGCCTGAGGAGTTGGGCAATGCAGAAAGCTTAAAATCGGGGCGAGTATTTGCGGGTAATCCATTAAAATTCCTTGCTATACGGCGGCATATCGCACCGCCGTATACCTCTGCTACTTAGTGGCGAACGCCGTCGTCGTCTTCATCAACCAGATCTTCGTCGTCGTCACCTTCTTCGTCTTCCCCGTTCGGATCTTCGTAGTAGGTGCCCCAGCCGTCGTATTCAACGTTGTATTTTTCCGCCAGCGTCATCAACTGCTCAACCTGGGCGTCAATCAGCTCGGCATTCAGCGCGGATTCGCTGAGGATATCGCAGCAAATCACGGTATCGCCCTCTTCGACTTCCAGCTCTTCCGGCTCAGTCACTTCGTAGCCCAGCTTGAAGGCCTCGACCGCCACTTTCTCCAGCGTTTCGAAATCATCGGCAGAGAGATGATGCTCAATGGTGTACAGCGCGTCAGGATCGCTGCCGTCTTCGAGCAGCTCTTCAATAATCAGGCGCGTTTCTTCACGCTGTTCTTCCAGTAATTCCGGGTTTGCCATGGCTCGTTCCTCATAATGTGTCGCGGATGCTTCTATTGTCACATACCGCCGTGATTGCCTCCACCTTCTGAGCGAAAGATTTATGACACGGGGTTGCAAATGAATATTCATACATATAAAGTGAATTTTAATTCAACAAATGGCTTGAGCCATGTGAGGGAACCATGTCCGCGTTTTATCAGAAGCATTTTTTAAAGTTGCTCGATTTTACCCCCGCCGAAATCACCGCTCTGCTTGAGCTGGCGGCCAGGCTTAAAGCTGATAAGAAAAACAATATTGAAATTCAGCATCTCACCGGCAAAAACATCGCGCTCATCTTCGAAAAAGACTCTACCCGCACCCGATGCTCTTTCGAAGTTGCCGCATTTGACCAGGGCGCTCGCGTCACCTGGCTCGGCCCCAGCGGCAGCCAGATTGGCCATAAAGAGTCGATAAAAGACACCGCCCGCGTGCTGGGGCGCATGTACGACGGTATTCAATATCGCGGCCACGGCCAGGAAGTGGTTGAAACCCTGGCCGAGTATGCCGGCGTTCCGGTATGGAACGGCCTGACCAACGAATTCCACCCCACCCAGCTGCTGGCGGACTTACTGACCATGCAGGAGCATCTGCCGGGCAAAGCCTTTAATCAGATGACCCTGGTCTACACCGGCGACGCGCGGAATAATATGGGCAACTCCATGCTCGAAGCCGCCGCGTTGACCGGGCTGGATCTGCGTCTGGTCGCGCCAACCGCCTGCTGGCCGGAAGAGAAGCTGGTCGAGCAGTGCCGGGCGCTGGCGCAGAAAAACGGCGGCAATATTACGCTGACCGAAGATATTGCGGCGGGCGTGAAGGGCGCGGACTTTATCTATACCGACGTCTGGGTATCGATGGGCGAAGCCAAAGAGAAGTGGGCGGAGCGTATCGCGCTGCTGCGCGGGTATCAGGTAAATAGCGAGATGATGGCGCTGACCGGCAATCCGCAGGTGAAATTCCTCCACTGCCTGCCCGCCTTCCACGACGACCAGACCACGCTCGGCAAACAGATGGCGGCAGAGTACGGCCTGCACGGCGGAATGGAAGTGACCGACGAGGTATTTGAGTCCGCGGCGAGCATCGTTTTCGACCAGGCGGAAAACCGTATGCATACCATCAAAGCGGTGATGGTTGCGACGCTGGGTAAGTAAGCGTTCCCGCGATATTTCCCCGGATTGCGCTGCACTTATCCGGGCTACCCGCTGTAGCCCGGGCAAGGCGCCAGCCACAGCCCGGGGTATTTTTTACGCCATCAGCATCTTCACTACCGCTTTGCGCACCTTCGCCGGCGTGCCGACGGCGCACAGCGGCTTATGCACTTCACCGGGATAGAACACCACAAAGTCGCCTTCGCTGAGGATGACGGTTTTTTCCTGCGCCCCCTCCGCCAGGAAAGCGATGTCTTTATCCGCCAGCCAGTCGGTATCCGGCGCGCCGGCGGGAAGGACGCTAAAGGTCATGCCCTCCTGGCCTTTGAGTACAATCTGGATGTCGAGATAGCGGGCGTGATATTCGGCGCGGCGGTCGGCCATCGGCTCGGTGGTATCTTCGGAAATGAGATAGAACAGGTTGTTGCCGTCAATATCATGTTTACCCAGCGGCGTCGCGTCGGTGACATGCGCTTTAATATGTTCGATCGCCTCACGTAGAGACGCCGGCAACCCGCTTTGCAGATGGTGAATATTTCCAACGATCATAATAGCCCTCAAATATAAAACAGCTTTTCATTTCGCGTTTATACCCCCCATCCGACTGCCATACCACCTCTTTTTGCGGGTTTTTTGCGTTAACGCATGATTCCCCAGGCAAACGTTTACCTGTTTGTGGATTAATCGCTTGATCCGAAATATGAGCTGCGTATAATGCCACCCGTTTTGCCGGGAGGAATTATGGTTCAGTGTGTACGACATCGCGTCTTACCGCGTCTGAAAACAGGCGCTGGCCTGCCGTTTTTTCTTTCCGTTGCATCCGTATTCGTAAAGCCCCTTATTTAAGGGGCTTTTTTTTGCCCAGGCGTCAGGAGATAAACATGGCTAATCCGCTGTATCAAAAACATATCATTTCTATAAACGATCTCAGCCGCGAAGACCTTGAACTGGTACTGGCAACCGCAGCAAAGCTCAAAGCCCATCCACAGCCTGAGCTGCTGAAGCATAAAGTGATTGCCAGCTGCTTTTTTGAAGCGTCGACCCGCACCCGCCTGTCGTTTGAAACCTCAATGCACCGCCTGGGCGCCAGCGTGGTCGGTTTCTCAGACAGCAGCAACACCTCGCTGGGCAAAAAAGGCGAAACCCTGGCCGATACCATCTCGGTTATCAGCACCTACGTCGATGCTATCGTCATGCGCCACCCGCAAGAAGGCGCGGCGCGTCTGGCGACCGAGTTCTCCGGCGGTATTCCGGTACTCAACGCCGGCGACGGCGCTAACCAGCATCCGACGCAAACCCTGCTGGATCTGTTCACCATTCAGGAGACCCAGGGCCGTCTGGAAAATCTTAACGTGGCGATGGTGGGTGACCTGAAATATGGCCGCACCGTTCACTCCCTGACCCAGGCGCTGGCGAAATTTAACGGCAACCGCTTCTACTTTATCGCGCCGGACGCGCTGGCCATGCCGCAGTACATCCTCGACATGCTTGACGAAAAAGGCATTGCCTGGAGCCTGCATAGCGCCATTGAAGAGGTGATGGAAGAGGTGGACATTCTGTATATGACCCGCGTGCAGAAAGAGCGCCTCGACCCGTCGGAATATGCCAACGTGAAGGCGCAGTTCGTCCTGCGCGCCGCCGACCTGGAAGGCGCACGCGCGAACATGAAGGTGCTGCATCCGCTGCCGCGCATTGATGAAATCACCACCGATGTCGATAAAACGCCGCACGCCTGGTACTTCCAGCAGGCGGGCAACGGCATCTTCGCGCGCCAGGCGTTACTGGCGCTGGTACTGAATAGCGATCTGGCACTGTAAGGGGAAAAAGAGATGACACACGACAATAAATTACAAGTAGAAGCCATCAAACGTGGCACCGTTATCGACCATATCCCGGCACAGGTTGGCTTTAAGCTGCTGACCCTGTTCAAACTGACCGAAACGGATCAGCGCATCACCATCGGCCTGAACCTGCCGTCAGGCGAAATGGGCCGCAAAGATTTGATTAAAATAGAGAACACTTTCCTGACCGACGAGCAGGTCAACCAGCTCTCCCTGTACGCACCGCAGGCCACGGTAAACCGCATTGATGAGTATGAAGTCGTCGGTAAATCCCGACCGAATCTGCCGGACCGTATTAACAACGTACTGGTATGCCCGAACAGCAACTGTATTAGCCACGCCGAGCCGGTGTCCTCGAGCTTTGCGGTGAAGAAACGCGAAAACGATATCGCGCTGAAGTGCAAATATTGTGAAAAAGAATTTTCACATCATGTCGTGCTGGCAAATTAAATTCGCCAGGTTTTATCCGGAGCAGCCCGATAAACGGGCCTGCTCCTGAACGATAATTTTAATCATCCGCACGGGTGTCAACTCACTGACCACGGGTAAAACAATCAATAATCATCAATTTCTCATCGCCTCGCCTCATGATTCAAAATAACAAAAAATGGGATTAATCATTAAATATCACTGCTATTGAACCTGAATTTTTCACTTCATACACTCCAGTGCGTTTTCCATTTTTTAATAAATGTTCACAGGATGAATTATGCAAGTGAAAAAAATATCGCTATATACAGCAACATTATTATTTACCTCCTCAGCGTTGGCCCACGGCTATGTGGAATCGCCGCCAGGTCGGGCGTACCAATGTCATTTAGGGAAAAACACCGACTGCGGTCCGGTGCAGTGGGAACCGCAAAGCGTCGAGCAAGCGAGCGGTTTTCCTGAAGGGGCAATGCCGCCTGATGGTAAACTGGCCAGTGCGGGGAAAAGCAACTTCTCGCAGCTGGATAGCCAGAGCCCGACTCGCTGGGCGAAAACCACGATAAAGAGCGGTAAAAATAATTTCGTCTGGCATCATTCTGCGCCGCATAGAACGACTAACTGGCGTTATTACATTACCAAACAGGACTGGGATCAAAATAAGCCGCTGACGCGCAGCGATTTTGAAAGTAAGCCATTTTGTCAAATCGACGGTAATGGCACGACGCCGGCTGTACAGGTCACGCACTCCTGTAATGTACCCGATCGCACCGGCTACCAGGTTATTTATGCCGTCTGGGAAATTGCCGATACGGCAAATAGTTTTTATCAGGCCATTGACGTTGATTTCGGCGGCGCCAGCGATGAAACGGAGAATGAATCCCTCTGGACAACGCAGCTCGCAGGCCAGCTTAGCGGAAAAGATCTGCATGCGGGAGATAAAGTCATTGCCCATTTCTTTAACGCGAGCGGTGAAGTTCATTCGCTGCAAACGGAATTGACCATCGCCAGCGAAGCGCAAGGAAAAAGCAGCCAGTGGTCTTACGATCTGGCTGAAGCGATTAATACCGCGCACCAGGGCAAGCTGCGCGCCGGGGTAAAAGGGAGTGATGGCAACATTACCCCCCTCCACGGCGTTAACCAGGTGTATGTGCCGAAAGACAGCACCGTTCAAAGCGTTACGCTGACCTACGCCGAGTCGCAGTCACACGATATCGTGGAAGAGTCCCTGAGCGTCGCCAACGTTAACGCAACCAAAATCGCCAACGGGAAAGCGACCGTGACGTTCAACGCCACGGCCAGCGGCAAAATGCAGCTCACCGCCACCGTCAACGACCATGCGGGCACGCAGAAAGGAAGCATTCAGCAGACGATAGATAATCGCTCCCTGACGGTATCTATTCCGCTGACCAACGTTCAGGCAGGTCATCATATGCTGCGCTACTCAGCCAGCAATGCGCAGGGCGCCACCCTCAGCCAGGGGGTCATTGACCTGATGCTGGAAGAGAGTACGGTTCAGCCGGATCCGACGCCTGCGCCTGCGGGAAACTACGACTATACCTTCCCGGATAACCTGAAAAGCTATAAGGCGGGAACGAAAGTCATGCAGCCTAAAAACGGCAAAGTGTACCAATGTCGCCCGTTCCCCTACAGCGGCTACTGCGTGCAGTGGAGCCAGTACGCCACTCAGTTCGAACCGGGTACAGGTTCTGACTGGGCCATGGCATGGACGGAAGTCACCCACTAACTTCATCCTTCAGGCTCACGCCTTATGCGGATAGCGCGCTGCATTATCCGTTTTTCTCCTTCGCAAAATGCGGCCTGCTTAATGATAAAGCAGCCAGCACTCTTTATAATGACCCACGCCAGTCAGATTACATTCACATATTTCAGGAGAACTCATGTCTAAAACTATCGCGACGGAAAATGCGCCAGCAGCCATCGGCCCGTACGTTCAGGGCGTTGATCTGGGTAACATGATCATCACTTCCGGCCAGATCCCGGTAGACCCGAAAACCGGTAGCGTGCCGGAAGACGTCGCCGCTCAGGCGCGTCAGTCTCTGGAGAACGTGAAAGCTATCGTTGAAGCCGCGGGCCTGAAAGTGGGCGATATCGTTAAAACCACCGTTTTCGTCAAAGACCTCAACGATTTCGCCACCGTTAACGCCACCTATGAAGCCTTCTTCACCGAGCACAACGCCACCTTCCCGGCGCGCTCCTGCGTGGAAGTGGCGCGTCTGCCGAAAGACGTAAAAATTGAGATCGAAGCGATCGCCATTCGTCGCTAATCGTAGACTGTATGAACAAAGGCAGCCCGTGGCTGCCTTTGTTGTTTCTGCACGTAAAGCGCCTAGCTCACTGCCAGCCGTAGCGGCGGCTGTAGAAGCCTTTGACCATCTGGGTTAGCGTCATATAGCCCGCAAGGATCGCAATCAGCCATGGGAAGTAGCTGAGCGGCAGCGCCTGAAGCTGCAGGTAGCCCGCCAGCGGCGAGAACGGCAGCGCAATCCCCACCACCATCACCAGCAGCGTCATCACAATCAGCGGCCAGGCCGCGCGGCTCTGGATAAACGGGATCCGCCGCGTACGGATCATATGCACAATCAGCGTCTGCGACAGCAGGCCAACCACGAACCAGCCGGACTGGAACAGGGTCTGATGTTCCGGCGTATTGGCGTGGAACACCCACCACATCAGGCAGAACGTCAGAATATCGAATATGGAGCTGATCGGCCCAAAGAAGACCATAAAGCGGCCGAGATCCGCCGGGTTCCAGCGCTGCGGTTTACGGATCTGCTCCTCGTCCACGTTATCAAACGGAATGGCGACCTGGGAGACATCGTACAGCAGGTTCTGGATCAGCAGATGCAGCGGCAGCATCGGCAGGAACGGCAGGAAGGCACTGGCGACCAGAACGCTGAAGACGTTACCGAAGTTGGAGCTGGCGGTCATTTTGATGTACTTGAGCATATTGGCGAAGGTCCGGCGGCCTTCAATAACCCCCTCTTCCAGCACCATCAGGCTCTTCTCCAGCAGGATGATATCCGCCGCCTCGCGGGCGATATCCACCGCGCCGTCGACGGAAATACCGATATCCGCTGCGCGCAGCGCCGGAGCATCGTTAATGCCGTCGCCCATAAAACCCACCACGTGTCCTTCGCGTTTCAGCAGGGTCACGATACGCTCTTTGTGCAGCGGCGCCAGGCGAGCAAACAGGGTGGTACGTTTTGCCAGCTCGGCCAGCTCATCATCATTCAGCGCTTCAACCTGGCTGCCGATAACCACATCACCCGCGTCCAGCCCCACTTCATGGCAGACTTTCGCCGCCACCAGCTCGCTGTCGCCGGTGAGGATTTTGACCGTAATACCGCTAGCCTTCAGCGCCTTCAGCGCCGGGGCGGTGGTCTCTTTCGGCGGATCGAGGAAGGCGATATAGCCTTCGAGGATCAGGTCTGACTCATCCGCGCGCTGGTAGTCGCCTTCGCGGGCGGGCAGGTACTTCGTCGCCACCGCCACCACGCGCAGTCCCTGACGGTTGAGGGTGTCGGTGACGCGACGGATGCGCCGCAGCATGGTGTCGTCCAGCGGTACGATGTCGCCGTTATAGCGCACCTGGGTCGAGACGTTGAGGATCTCCTGCAGCGCCCCCTTGCAGATCAGCTGATGGACGTTGTCTTGCTCCTGCACGACCACCGACATGCGGCGACGCTCAAAATCGAACGGGATCTCATCGACTTTCTGCCAGCGTTCCGCCAGCCCGCGCGCTGACTCCAGCTCGACGCCCTCAAGCACCGCGGTATCGAGCAGATTCTTCAGCCCGGTCTGATAGTGGCTGTTAAGCCAGGCCGTATGCAGCACGCGTTCGCTCACCTTGCCGGAGACATCGGTGTGGTTCTCCAGCACAATTTTATCCTGCGTCAGGGTGCCGGTTTTATCGGTGCACAGGATGTCCATCGCGCCAAAGTTCTGTATCGCGTCGAGGTGTTTGACGATCACTTTCTGTTTCGACAGCTTCACCGCCCCGCGCGCCAGGGTTGAGGTGACGATCATCGGCAGCATTTCCGGGGTCAGGCCCACCGCGACGGAGAGCGCGAACAGCGCCGCCTCCCACCAGTCGCCTTTGGTGTAGCCGTTAATCAGCAGCACTATCGGGGTCATCACCAGCATAAAGCGGATCAGCAGCATGCTGACCCGGCTGATGCCTTTCTGAAAGGCGTTCGGCTCGCTTTCCTGCTCGCTGACGCGGCCAGCCAGCTGGCCAAACCAGGTGCCGCCGCCGGTGGCGAAAACAATCGCCTGCGCCGAACCGCTGACCACGTTGGTGCCCATAAAGCACAGGGTGTCGCACTCCAGCGGGTTTGCCTGCAGCGGGTCACGGGTGCGGGCCACTTTTTCGACCGGCAGCGATTCACCGGTCAGCGAGGCCTGAGCGACAAACAGGTCGCGCGCCTGAATGACGCGCAGGTCTGCCGGGATCATGTCTCCCGCCGATAGCTTGACGATATCCCCCGGCACCAGCTGGTCGATGGGCAGCTCACACCAGCGGCTCTCGCCCTGCTCGTTCACCACCCGCAGGACCGTCGCGGTGTTGCTGACCATCGCCTTCAGGGCGTCCGCCGCTTTGGTCGAGCGGGCTTCCTGAATAAAGTTCAGCAGCGTGGAGATCCCCACCATCAGGGCGATAACCGCGGCGGCAAACAGATCTTCCGTTGAGTAGGAGACGATACCCAGAACGGTCAGCAGCAGGTTGAAGGGGTTGCGGTAGCAGCTCCACAGATGCACCCACCACGGCGATGGCTTCTGCGCCGGGATCTGGTTTTCGCCATACTGTGCGATTTTCTGCGCCACTTCGCCCGCATTTAGCCCTTCCGGATGGCTGGCGAAGGCGCGCCAGATTTCATTCTCATCCATTGCCGCCACGTCCAGGCACTGCTTGCCGAGGGAGTCCGGGATCGGCGCGCTCGCCAGATTGCGGGCATCGGGTAGCGGATCGCGTTGTACTAAACGACGCGGTAAATGACGGCCAAGCTGGGCAAACAGCTGGCGGGTAAAATTTTTAAACATAAACAGTCCCTCCGCGCTCGCGCGAGCGAACGCAGGCTACCGACAGGCGCGAGTCAACCTTACCTGTCAGGCAGGTTATTTTTATGGCAGGGACGTCAAAGACATCGCTGCTTTACGCTTCCGGTAAAGCAGCGCTACGCAGATTTACCGGAAAATAAGGGGGCTCCATCGAGGATGAGGAGTGGGATCGGGGTCCATAAAATCTCCGGTAAATGAATACAAACGGCGCGAATTATACCATCGCCGATAATCTATTTGTGGTTATTATGGCGATAATACCCCCGGGCAACTAAACCAGACGTAAACCAGACTTTGCTCATTGTGGTTTCGTTGAGTAGCATTAGGCTCACTTTAAGCGAACCACAACGAGAACCCTGCATGCAAAACCGGCTGACCATCAAAGATATCGCACGCTTAAGCGGCGTCGGGAAATCGACGGTATCGCGCGTGCTTAATAACGAAAGCGGCGTTAGCGAACGCACGCGTGAGCGCGTTGAAGCGGTGATGCAGCAGCACGGGTTTTCCCCCTCACGTTCCGCCAGGGCGATGCGCGGCCAGAGCGATAAAGTGGTGGCGATCATCGTCACCCGTCTGGATTCGCTGTCGGAAAACCTCGCCGTACAGACCATGCTTCCCGCCTTTTACGCTCAGGGCTACGATCCGATTATGATGGAGAGCCAGTTCTCCCCGGCGCTGGTCGAGGAGCATCTCGGCATGCTCGCCCGGCGCAATATCGACGGCGTGGTGCTGTTTGGTTTTACCGGCGTCCAGCAAGAGATGCTCACACCGTGGCGAGAGACGCTGGTGCTGCTGGCCCGCGACGCGCCGGGCATCGCCTCCGTCTGCTATGATGATGAAGGATCGATCAGGATGCTGATGCAGCGCCTGTACGATCGCGGGCATCGCCACATCAGTTTCCTCGGCGTGCCGCACAGCGACATCACCACCGGGCAGCGCCGCCACCAGGCCTACCTGGATTTCTGCCAGAAAAAACACCTCACGCCCCTCGCCGCGCTGCCGGGCCTGGGAATGAAGCAGGGGTACGAAAACGTCGCCGGCGTGCTGTCGGCTGAAACCAGCGCGCTGGTCTGCGCCACCGATACCCTCGCGCTGGGAGCCAGCAAATATCTCCAGCAGCAGGGAATCGATCGTCTCCAGCTCGCCAGCGTCGGCAGCACGCCGCTGATGAAGTTTCTCCACCCGGAGATTCTGACGGTCGATCCCGGCTACGCCGAATCCGGACGCCGGGCGGCGCAGCAGCTGATCGAGCAGATCGCCGGAAACCGTGAACCCCGTCAAATCGTGATTCCCGCCGTACTGAATTAAGCCTGTCTTAACGATTTATGTGATCTTCGCCGGGTTTCGGGAACGTTCCCATTTTGCAATTTAAGCGGAACGAGTAGGATCCGTCTCAAGTTAAATGCAACCTCTCCCCTCGGTCATGAGGCCTCATCATGAGTAAAGTGAATCAGCAGGACATCGATAAACTTATCGAACTGGTGGGCGGGCGCGACAATATCGCCACCGTCAGCCACTGTATTACCCGTCTGCGCTTTGTGCTGAATAATCCAGCCATTGCCAAACCGAAAGATATTGAGCAGCTCCGCATGGTGAAGGGCTGCTTTACCAACGCCGGGCAGTTCCAGGTGGTGATCGGTACCGAGGTTGGCGACTACTATAACGCGCTGCTGGCGACCACCGGCCAGGCCAGCGCCGATAAAGAGCAGGCCAAAAAAGCCGCGCGGCAGAATATGAAATGGCATGAACAGCTCATTTCACACTTCGCGGAGATCTTCTTCCCGCTGCTGCCTGCGCTGATCAGCGGCGGCCTGATCTTAGGCTTCCGCAACGTGATTGGCGATCTGCCGATGAGCAACGGCCAGACGCTGGCGCAGATGCATCCGTCGCTGAAAACCCTTTATGACTTCCTGTGGCTGATTGGCGAGGCGATCTTCTTCTACCTGCCGGTGGGTATCTGCTGGTCCGCGGTCAAGAAAATGGGCGGCACGCCGATCCTCGGCATCGTGCTGGGCGTCACGCTGGTCTCTCCGCAGCTGATGAACGCCTACCTGCTGGGCCAGCAGGTGCCGGAAGTATGGAACTTCGGCCTGTTCACCATTGAGAAAGTCGGCTACCAGGCGCAGGTGATCCCGGCCTTGATGGCGGGGCTGGCGCTCGGCTTTATTGAAACGCGGCTGAAACGCATCGTGCCTGACTACCTCTATCTGGTGATCGTCCCGGTCTGTTCGCTGATCCTGGCGGTCTTTCTCGCCCACGCCTTTATCGGCCCGGTTGGCCGCATGATTGGCGACGGCGTGGCCTGGGCCGTGCGTCATCTGTTAACCGGCAGCTTCGCGCCGATTGGCGCCGCGCTGTTCGGCTTCCTGTACGCGCCGCTGGTGATTACCGGGGTCCATCAGACCACGCTCGCCATCGATATGCAGATGATTCAAAACATGGGCGGTACGCCGGTCTGGCCGCTGATCGCGCTGTCCAACATCGCCCAGGCGTCGGCGGTGGTGGGAATCATCATCGCCAGCCGTAAACAGAACGAACGCGAAATCTCCGTTCCGGCCGCCATTTCCGCCTACCTCGGCGTGACGGAACCGGCCATGTACGGCATCAACCTGAAGTACCGCTTCCCGATGCTCTGCGCGATGGTCGGCTCCGGTCTTGCCGGGCTGCTGTGCGGACTGAACGGCGTGATGGCCAACGGCATCGGCGTCGGCGGCCTGCCGGGTATCCTCTCCATTCAGCCAACCTACTGGCAGGTTTACGCGCTGGCGATGGCTATCGCCGTGGTCGTGCCGATTGTCCTGACAACGGTTGTTTACCAGCGCAAATTCCGCCAGGGCACCTTACAGATTGTCTGACGACTTATTTTCGGGGCGCGCTGTCGCCCCCTTTTTTGTAGCAGGAACGCAATATGAATACCCTTCCCCTCTGGTGGCAAAACGGCGTTATTTATCAAATCTATCCGAAGAGTTTCCAGGACACCACCGGGACCGGCACCGGCGATTTGCGCGGCGTGACCTCCCGCCTCGACTATCTGCAAAAGCTCGGCGTTGACGCTATCTGGCTGACGCCGTTCTACGTCTCGCCGCAGGTGGATAACGGCTACGACGTCGCCAACTATACCGCTATCGATCCCGCCTACGGCACGCTCGACGATTTCGACGAGCTGGTGGCCCAGGCGAAAGCGCGAGAAATTCGTATCGTGCTGGATATGGTGCTGAACCACACATCGACCGAGCACGCCTGGTTCCGCGAAGCGCTCAACAAAGAGAGCCCGTATCGCCAGTTCTATATCTGGCGCGACGGCGAACCCACCACGCCGCCGAACAACTGGCAATCAAAGTTTGGCGGCAACGCCTGGCAGTGGCACGCCGAAAGCGAGCAGTACTATCTGCATCTGTTCGCGGTTGAGCAGGCGGATCTGAACTGGGAAAACCCGGCGGTGCGCGCGGAGCTGAAAAAAGTGTGCGAGTTCTGGGCCGATCGCGGCGTCGACGGCCTGCGCCTCGATGTGGTCAATTTGATCTCCAAAGACCAGACCTTTCCGTCCGATACCGCGGGCGACGGCCGGCGCTTCTATACCGACGGTCCGCGAGCGCACGAATTTTTGCAGGAGATGAGCCGCGATGTCTTTACCCCGCGCAACCTGATGACGGTCGGCGAAATGTCCTCCACCACGCTTGAGCATTGCCAGAAGTACGCGGCGCTCGACGGCGGCGAACTGTCGATGACCTTTAACTTCCACCATCTGAAGGTGGACTACCCCGGCGGCGAGAAGTGGGCGCTGGCGCGCCCGGATTTTGTGGCCTTGAAATCGCTGTTCAGGCACTGGCAGCAGGGGATGCACAATCGCGCGTGGAACGCGCTGTTCTGGTGTAACCACGACCAGCCGCGCATCGTCTCCCGCTTCGGCGACGAGGGAGAGTACCGCGTCCCGGCGGCGAAAATGCTGGCGATGGTGCTTCACGGTATGCAGGGCACGCCCTATATCTATCAGGGCGAAGAGATCGGCATGACGAATCCACACTTTACGCGCATTACCGATTATCGCGACGTTGAGAGCCACAACATGTTTATCGAACGCGCGGCGCAGGGTCAGGATCCGGATGAACTTCTGGCGATTCTGGCCAGTAAATCGCGCGATAACAGCCGCACGCCAATGCAGTGGAACAGCGCTGATAACGGCGGTTTTAGCGCAGGCGAGCCGTGGATTGCGCTGTGCGATAACTATCGCGAGATTAACGCCGAGGCGGCGCTGGCGGACCCGGAATCGGTGTTTTATGCCTATCAGCAGCTGATTACGCTGCGCAAGAGCACGCCGGTGCTGACCTGGGGCGACTATCAGGATCTGCTGCCGGAACATCCGTCGCTGTGGTGCTATCGCCGCCAGTGGCAGGGGCAAACCCTGGTGGTCGTGGCGAACCTGAGCCGCGAGTTTCAGCGCTGGCAGCCGGAGGCTGTGGCCGGCGAGTGGCAGCGGTTAATGAGCAACTACGCGGAAGCGGCAAACCGTCCTGCAAATATGACCCTGCGTCCGTTTGAAGCGGTATGGTGGCTGCAGGAGTGATCCCCTACCCGGCTTGCGCTGAGAGTCCCGGGTCGCGCTGCGCTTACCCGGGCTACAGGTTCACCATCTTCTGCGGGCCAGTAGCCCGGACAGGCGCGTCAAGCGCCGCCTCCGGGAATACGCTTTAAATACGATCGGCCGCAGACAACGTCACGCTGGCTTCCGGCTGCGCTGACGCCTGCTCTTCTTTCGCCTTCAGGCGATCCCATGCCCGGAAGAACGGATAGTAGATCACCAGCGAGATCGCCAGGTTCACCACCTGCAGCACCGCGCCGGAAACGTGCCCTCCCGTCGCCAGATAGCCGCTCATAAAAATAGGCGTGGTAAACGGCAGCGCAATCCCCGCTGGCTTCATCACCAGCCCGGTGGCCATCGCGGTATACGAGACAATCACCAGCAGGACCGGCGTCAAAATAAACGGCAGGAAGAAGTACGGGTTCATCACCAGCGGAATGCCGAAAACCATCGGCTCGCTGATGTTGAACAGCGCTCCCGGCGCGGCAATTTTCCCCAGCTGTTTCATCTGCTGGCTACGGCTGCGCAGCAGCATAAAAATCACCAGCCCCAGCAGCGCCCCGGTACCGCCGGGCGCAATCCACAGGTCATAAAACTGCTGGGTGATGATATGCGGGATCGGCAGCCCATTCTGAAACGCTTCCAGGTTTTCCGACATATTCGACAGCCAGACCGGGCGAATAAACACCAGCACAATGGTGTCGCCGTGCAGCCCCAGGGTCCACAGGATACCAATCAGGATCACCGAGATAATCATGCCCGGCAGCGAACCGCCGACGTGCGACATGGGAATACCGATAAGGGTGGTAATCATGCTATTGATATCGCCGAACGGCGAAGCTTCAACGATCAGGCGCAGCACCAGCACCACGGCCAGCACGCAGAAACCGGGGATCAGGGCGAGAAAAGATTTCGCCACCGCGGGCGGTACGCCCTCCGGCATGCGGATCACCAGATTACGGCTGGCCACCAGGCGGTAGATCTCCGTGGAAAGCAGCGAAATCACAATCGCCACAAACAGTCCCTGGCTGCCAATCATCCCCACCGGCAGCACGCCTTTGACAAGCTGCGCTGCCGAACCGTCTGCCGGCGTAAAGAGCGTCACCTGGGGGATCGTCATCACAAATGCCACCAGCGACATCGCCCCGGCGCTGAGCGGGTCCAGGGTGCGATATTTTTCCGCCAGCCGGTAGGCAATGCCGAACGCGGAGAGCAGCGCCATGATGTCATAGGTCGCTTTGACCGGGTACAGCATCTTATCGCGCCAGGCATCGCCAAACACGCTGGTCATCATCTCACCGTAGCCGGGAATCGGCAGGTAGGCGAATATCAGGAAAAACGAACCAATCAGCATAAACGGCATATTGAGAATAATGCCGTCACGTACCGACAGGACATGCTTCTGACCGCCGATTTTCAGCGCGGCGGGCATGACATAGCGTTCAATAAATGAAGTACGAGACATAGTGGTATCCCCAAAGGCGGAAAAGTTTAGTTAAACTGCGTTAACCAGGGGCGGTTGATGGTTAACACCTCATCAAGCAGCGCCCGGGCATCGGTCACATTCCCGACCAGCGGGTTACTGACCAGCGCCAGCAGCGCGCTATCCCGGCAGCCGTGGACCGCGGCCTCAATCGTCAAGCGCTCGAAGGCTTTCACCTGTTGCGTCAGTCCGTTCATGATCGGCGGCAGCGCGCCAAAGGCCAGCGGCCGTGCGCCCTGCGCGTCAATAATGCTGTTAATTTCCACCACCGCATCATCATCGAACCCTTTAATAGCGCCGTTGTTGCGGGTGTTGACGACCATCTCTTTGCCAAGATTGTTGTAGATGGCGTTAATCAGCTCCACCGCCACTTCGGAGTAGTACGCCCCGCCGCGGAAGCTCAGCTGTTCGGGCTTTTCATCCAGCTCGGGCCGGGCATAGATATCAAACAGCTCCTGTTCCACCTTCATCACCTGTTCCGCGCGGGTGCCTTTGGTTTTGGCCGCCTCAATCTCTTCCGCCAGCATCGCCGGCGTCAGCCAGAAATAGCGATGATAGGGACAGGGGATTGCCTTCAGGGCCCGCAGAAACTCCGCCGGCCACGGCAGCGATTGAATATTGTTCATCGAGAGCGATTGACCGTCACACAGCATGTCGATGACCTTACTGGTCACCTCTTCCCGCCCCTGCATCACCTTGTGTACCCAGACCATATGATTCAGCCCGGCGAAGCTCAGCCGGACCTCCTCTTCTTTTGCGTCCAGCATTCCGGCAATCATGTGCTGCATATTGATGGGCACGTTGCACAGGCCGATGATTTTCGCGCTGCTGTAGCGGCTCACCGCCTCCGTCACGATCCCTGCCGGATTGGTAAAATTAAGGATAAAGGCGTCGGGCGCCAGCGCTTCCACCTTGCGGGCAACCTGTAAAATCACCGGAATAGTGCGCAGCGCTTTGGCAAAGCCGCCGACGCCGGTGGTTTCCTGACCCAGCAGATGGTACTTCAGCCCCAACCGCTCATCCGCCGCCCGCGCCGCCAGCTGCCCAACCCGCAGCTGGGTCAGCACGAATTGAGCGCCGCGAATGGCCTCATCGAGGCCGAAATGCACGCTGACCTTCACCTGTTCAAGGCCATGGCGCTTTAGCATACGCTGGGTCAGCGCGGCGATAATCGCCACTTTCTCGCGCCCGGCTTCGACATCCACCAGCGCCAGTTCCGTGACCGGAATCTGCTGATGGCGAAGGATAATGCCTTCGATAAGTTCCGGCGTATAGCTGCTGCCGCCGCCGATGACGGCAATTTTCAATGTTTGCATAGTGGCCTCATTTTTGGCGTACAGATCCCCGCGCAAGGCCGCAGCGGCATTGCGAAATGAACGCGTTGATGGGTAAGGGTTAGGGGTTCAGCAGAGCGAGCGCTTTATCGAGGACGGCGGCCCCGCGCATCATGCCGTAATCCGCCATGTCGATCACCGCCACGGCTTTCCCGTGCGGTGCAGCAAGCGCCGTCAATCGGGCCGCTTCATACTTCACCTGAGGCCCCAGTAAGATCACGTCGGCATTGGGCAACTCGCGCTCAAACTCGGCGACGGGTACGGCGTAAATCTCCAGCCCCAGCGCGCGCTGCTGCGCCTCGGCCTTCATTTTGTTAACCAGCATGCTGGTGGACATTCCGGCGGCGCAGCACAGGACGATACGTGGCATAATTCCTCCCAATGGATTTGGCGTAAGCGAGCGCTAAACAGACACCATCGACTATAAGACGAGGTGCCGGTATGGGTGAAGGCTATATGAAAATTTTTTTCACGTACGTGATCGGAGCGTTATTTTTCACCTCTTTACTCCGGCATAAAAGCGAAAGTGGCAATAATCTCAGGCATTGTGCGTGATTGCGTGGTATAAAAAGCCATCATTACTTGAAAAATATTTTCAATCAGGCGGTGGCGGAGAAAGAGGCTGAAAGCATGGATATCGTAGGACAGTTACAGGAAGGCATGACTCGCTTTAGCGCTCAGGAATCAAGAGTCGCGGCATTTATTCTGCAGAATTTAAGTTTTACCGCCAGCGCTTCGATTGATGAACTGGCGGTGCGCGCTGGCGTGAGCGCAGCCACAATTACCCGCTTTGCCCGCTCCGTCGGCTGCGAGGATATTCGTGATTTGCGCAAGCAGCTGGCGCAGGCCTGCGAACGTCGCACCAGCTGGCTAAACGAGGAGAGCGCCGCGCTGCCGGCCGCGTGGCGCGACAAGTTAAGCCTGATTAGCGCACATCTGGAGCAGCAGCTGGTCAGCACGCCCGAATCAACGCTGCAAAAGCTGCGCACGCGCCTGCAAAATGCCCGCGCCGTGCACTGTTTCGCCCTCGGCGCGCAGGATGTCGCGCTGGCGACGCTGCTTCAGCACCAGCTGCTCTCCATCGGGATCGTGATGAATCTCTGCCAGGACAGCGCCCTGATGCGGATGATCGCCAGTACCCTCAGCGACGATCATCTCCTGCTGGTGCTGGCAACCGGCGAGGCCGACGCGATTTTGCAGGGCGCGACCCTGCTGGCCCGGGTACAGGAAGCGACAATTTTCGCCCTCACCCCCGCCAACCACGCGTTGAGCAATATGGCCTCCGCGCTGCTGCCCCTGCCTGAGAATGCGCAGGCCGCACGTTACGCCCTGCTGCTGCTGGTTGACCTGCTTAACGACGCGCTGCTCGCCTGACGTTATTCCTTTCGGGCCTGAATTTCCTGCGTTCAGGCCCCATTTTTGCTTATTTTATAAGCGGATAAATTTACATTAAGCGCAAGCGCCCATCATTCCTGCTCTCCTCTTTTTACTTTGTTCTGCATCAATAAAATTGCAAACATCTTTGATGCAAAGCACTACATATAGAACTTAAAATGCGTCCCGGCCCCACATATTGTATTAATAGTCTATTATGTCACCACACCCATCGTACTCAGGCGGTGATGGGATGTGGATAAAAAGGGCCGGGATCGGAGGGAAACGGCGGCAGCTACAGCGCACCGGGACTTCGGTTGACCTTCCGCCTCTGTGGATAACCTGTTCTGTAAAAAATTATGGAGTGATCATGACACCGCATGTGATGAAACGCGATGGCTGTAAAGTGCCGTTCAAGTCAGAGCGCATTAATGAAGCAATTCTACGTGCAGCTAAAGCAGCGGGAGTCGATGACGCAGACTATTGCGCCACCGTCGCAGAAGTCGTTAGCCAGCAAATGCAGGGCCGCGCCCAGGTGGATATCAGCGAGATCCAGACCGCCGTTGAGAACCAGCTGATGTCCGGTCCCTACAAGCAACTGGCGCGCGCCTACATTGAATATCGCCACGACCGCGATAGCCAACGTGAAAAGCGCGGTCGTCTGAACCAGGAAATTCGCGGCCTGGTTGAGCAGACCAACTCGGCGTTACTCAACGAGAACGCCAACAAAGACAGTAAAGTCATCCCTACCCAGCGCGATCTGCTGGCGGGCATCGTCGCCAAGCACTACGCGCGCCAGCACCTGCTGCCGCATGACGTGGTCATGGCCCACGAGCGCGGCGTGATCCACTATCACGATCTCGACTACTCCCCGTTCTTCCCGATGTTCAACTGCATGCTGATCGATCTTAAAGGCATGCTGACCCAGGGATTTAAAATGGGCAACGCCGAGATTGAGCCGCCGAAGTCGATCTCTACCGCTACCGCGGTGACGGCGCAGATTATCGCTCAGGTCGCCAGCCATATTTATGGCGGTACGACCATCAACCGCATCGATGAAGTACTGGCGCCGTTTGTTACCGAAAGCTTCAATAAGCACCGTAAAATTGCCGAAGAGTGGCACATCCCAGATGCGGAAGGCTACGCCCGTTCCCGCACCGAGAAAGAGTGCTACGACGCCTTCCAGTCGCTGGAATATGAAGTGAACACCCTGCATACCGCCAACGGTCAAACGCCGTTCGTGACCTTCGGTTTCGGCCTGGGCACCAGTTGGGAATCGCGTCTGATTCAGCAGTCCATTCTGCGCAACCGCATTGCGGGACTCGGTAAAAACCGTAAAACGGCGGTATTCCCGAAGCTGGTCTTCGCCATTCGCGACGGCCTGAACCACAAGTTCGGCGATGCGAACTACGACATTAAACAGCTGGCGCTGGAGTGCGCGAGCAAGCGTATGTACCCGGACATCCTCAACTACGATCAGGTGGTGAAGGTGACCGGCTCGTTCAAAACGCCGATGGGATGCCGCAGCTTCCTCGGCGTGTGGGAAAACGAGGACGGCGAACAGGTGCACGATGGCCGCAATAACCTCGGCGTTATCAGCCTCAACCTGCCGCGCATCGCGCTGGAAGCGAAGGGCGACGAAACCGAGTTCTGGAAACTGCTCGACGAACGCCTGCAGCTGGCGCGTAAAGCGCTAATGACCCGCATCGCCCGCCTGGAAGGGGTGAAGGCTCGCGTGGCGCCGATTCTGTATATGGAAGGGGCCTGCGGCGTGCGTCTGAAAGCGGACGACGACGTCTCTGAGATTTTCAAAAACGGCCGCGCGTCGATTTCGCTGGGCTATATCGGCATTCATGAAACCATCAACGCGCTGTTCGGCAACAAGCATATGTACGATAGCGAAGCGCTGCGTGAGAAAGGCGTCGCCATCGTTCAGCGCCTGCGCGAAGCGGTAGACCAGTGGAAAGACGAGACGGGCTACGGCTTTAGCCTGTACAGCACGCCGAGCGAAAACCTCTGCGACCGCTTCTGCCGTCTGGATACCGCTGAGTTCGGCGTGATCGAAGGCGTAACCGATAAAGGGTATTACACCAACAGCTTCCACCTTGACGTAGAGAAGAAGGTAAACCCGTACGATAAAATCGATTTTGAAGCGCCTTACCCGCCGCTGGCTAACGGGGGCTTTATTTGCTATGGCGAGTACCCGAATATTCAGCACAACCTGAGAGCGCTGGAAGACGTGTGGGATTACAGCTATCAGCACGTGCCCTATTACGGGACCAATACGCCGATCGACGAATGCTACGAGTGCGGCTTTACCGGTGAGTTCGAATGCACCAGCAAAGGCTTCACCTGCCCGAAATGCGGTAACCACGATGCCTCCCGCGTGTCGGTAACCCGCCGCGTGTGCGGCTATCTCGGGAGCCCGGACGCCCGTCCGTTCAACGCCGGCAAGCAGGAAGAAGTGAAGCGCCGGGTTAAGCACCTGGGCAACGGGCAGATCGGTTAATTCCGGGTGGTTTAGCCCCTCCCCTAATCCTCTCCCCTGCCGGGAGAGGGGACCGGCCGGCCACTCGAGCCGTTCCCGGATCGCGGCGCAAAGCGCCTTATCCGGGCTACCGCCACTATATGGGTTTCCTCAAATCAGTTGGCGTTGTAGCAAGGCGGCAAGCGAGCAAGTCCCGGGGAGCTTACTGTAGTAAGTGACCTGGGCGCACGAGCGCAGCCAACGCCGCTACAGCGTCAAATGAGAAGAGGAAACAATGAATTACCATCAGTACTACCCGGTAGATATTGTTAACGGTCCGGGCACCCGCTGCACCCTGTTCGTTTCCGGCTGCGTTCACGAGTGCCCCGGCTGCTATAACAAGAGCACCTGGCGGCTAAACTCCGGCATGCCGTTCACCGCCGAGATGGCCGATCGCATCATTGCTGACCTCAACGATACCCGCGTTAAGCGCCAGGGGATCACGCTTTCCGGCGGCGACCCGCTGCACCCGCAGAACGTCCCGGAGATCCTTAAGCTGGTGCAGCGCGTTCGCGCCGAGTGCCCCGGCAAAGATATCTGGGTGTGGACCGGCTACAGGCTTTCCGAACTTAACGCCGCGCAGATGCAGGTGGTGGATCTCATCAACGTGCTGGTTGATGGCAAATTTGTGCAGGACTTAAAAGACCCGGCGCTAATCTGGCGCGGCAGCAGCAACCAGGTTGTACATCACCTGAGATAGCCTCCCGCTACAGCCGTTTATGGACGTTCCGATAGACGGCTAATTTCTCTCGTTTTCCCACAGCAATAACATAAACCATCACCACCTCATCCCGAACCTGATATACCCGTCGATATCCCGAAGCGCGCGCGGCTCTAACTCTGGCTGCGCATCTCAAAACCGGCTGACGCACTCCATGGCCACCGTTTTAAACTCAGCAAAACTGCGGGTGGCGGCAAGGCGGGTCATAGCGCGTTCGCGCAGGAAGGTGACGAAAATATCGTAGATCGCCATCGCCTCTTCATACTCGCTTTTACTGATGGCGAGCAAGAAGATGATATGCGCGGTTTCATCGCCCCAGGCGATACCGTGCGGGGCGATCACCGTATAGACCACGGTCTTTTTCGCCAGCAGGCCGAGGGCGTGAGGCAGCGCGATCCCGTCGCCAAGCATGGTGCTGACGATAGCCTCACGCTCCACCACCGACCCATGAAACTCCGCTCCGACAAACCCCTCCTGCTGCAGCTGCTGGCACAGCGTGGCAAACAGCGCCTGCTGATCCATCGGGGTATCTATCACCTGGAAGTGGGCTTCATCAAAATACTTATTCAGCATCCAGGGACGCGTGCGGTCCACCAGCACCAGCTTGCCGATTTGGTCGAGCTGGTAGTCGGTAGGAAACGGCGCAATGGTGACCACCGGCTTCTCTTTCTCGCTGATGCGCACGGTGGAAATAACAAAATCTTCCGCGATCTCTTCCCGCTGTTCATATTCGCGTTGCGAAAGGGTGGCGGCAATTTCCAGCTGCGGATACTTACGCTGAAGAATGGCTTCAATCATCCGCACCATCGCGTTGCTGGTATCGCAGACCAGCAGCACCTGCGGCTGACGCTGATAGCCGATATTGTAATGGCGCTCCAGCCCGACGCCGATATGCAGCACCAGAAAGCCGATCTCGTTTTCGCTGATGGCGTAGGGAGTATATTTCCCCCAGCTCGATACCGCCGCCAGGGTCATGTCCCACGCCATGGGGTAGTGCTGTTTGATATTTTCCAGAAGCGGGTTGGGGATCATTATCTGGTAGCGCACGCGGGTGATCATGGTCTTAATATGGGTCAATAAATCCGCACGCAGCTGGGCATCGTCCAGCAGATTGTAGTTATATTGCTGATTGATATAGCGCAGGATGTAGTTCACCAGCGCTTCGTCGTCGTCGGCGCTGATGGTGCCCGGATCGACGTCCTGCACCTGGCGGGCGGCAAGGTGGACGCACAGCCACTCCTCTTCCGCCGGAGCAAGCAGTTTGCCCGCCAGCTGCTGCATCGTGTTTGCCAGCTCGCGTGCGGCGTCGCGTACGTTTTGCGCCACATCCTCGGCGCTAAAATCGGCCAGCGGATACCCTTCGCTCACGCGGCGCACGGCAACCGCGCCGTACAGGCAGATAAAGCGCTCCCCCGCGTCCGTCAGCCGCACGTGATGGCGGGTTAACGTCTCCTGCAGCACGCCGGCCAGCAGCGTCGGTACGCTGGCGTCAAACGCCTCTTCGCCAATAAGCGGGTTCAGCGGCCCCGGCTGGCTCAGCTCCCACAGCAGATCGGTCAGGCAGGCGCGAATGGAGACCTCGCTGCCGAACAGCTTCATGCCGTGGCGCGGCCGGGTCTCGAGGGTGAGCTGATAACGCTGAAAACGCTCGCGTACGTCAACCATATCGCCCTGTAAGGTAGCGCGGCTGACGAACCACGCATCGGCCAGATCCTCAAGCTTGATAGAAAACGCGGAAGTTAAAAAGCGCACCAGCAAAAAGTGGATGCGATCCGCCGCGGTTCGCGGGATGTGCTGCGCTTTCGGCGCGCTCTCTTCCAGCGTCTGATAGCGCGTCGGATCGTGAATCACCAGCTGATAGCCGCTGCCGCGGGTGAGGATAAACTGCGCGCCGTAGTGCAGCAGCAGCGCGTTCAGCGCGGTGATATCCGCGCGTACCGTGCGAGTAGAAACCGACAGCCGCTGCGCCAGCTCCTCCTGCGGCAGCGTTTCGTTTTGCAACAGAGTAAACAGCTGCGCTAAACGTTGATGGGGAAATCGCATGTCAGTTCCTTTTTCTTACGGCTCAGGGTTGAGCGGATATCACCATCTGCGACGGGCTGCCGACCGGGGTGTAGTCCGGAGAGAACGTCAGCCTGCCATCCTTCGGCGCGACGCGAAAACGGGTGATGTTGTCGCTACGCTGGTTCATGACGTACAGCCACTGCCCCTGACTGTCCAGCGTCAGCGTGCGCGGATAGTCACCGCGGGTCCAGATATCGTCCTGGTGGCTCAGGCTGCCGTCAGCCAGCACCGTAAAGTGGGCGATACTGTTATGCAGTCGGTTAGCGACGTACAGCTGCTTGCCATCGCGGCTCAGGACCAGGCCGGCGGCAAAGCTGGTGCCCTTATACTCTGCAGGCAGCGCCGAGACCGTTTTCCCCTCGCGCAGCAGGCCGCTTTGCTTATCGAGATGATAAAAAGTGAGCGTCGACGCCTCTTCGTTAATCAACCATAGTCCGTCGCCCTGCGGCGTAAACACAAAGTGGCGCGGTCCGGCGCCGGGAGATGAGGCCGTGATAAATGGCGGATCGTTCGGCGTCAGCTTCCCTGTGGCGCTATCCAGCCGGTACTGATAGATCCGGTCCAGGCCGAGATCGGTGGAGTAAACGAATTTACCGCTGGGATCGGCGGCGATCATATGGGCGTGGGGGCCGTTATGATCGCTAATGGCAAAACTGCCTTCGACGGCTGCCGCCGGGCGTTCCGCGCCCGCAGGCCCTTGATCCTGATGCACGTCCACCGCCTCGCCCAGGTTACCATCTTCTTTCACCGGCAGCACGGCGATACTGCCGCTGACGTAGTTTGCCACCAGCAGATGACGTCCATCGGGGGTCAGGGAGAGATAAACCGGCCCGGCGCCGCCGGAAGCGACCTGATTCAGCTCGCTCAGTTCACCGTTGCTGCCGATGCGCCACGCCTGCACCACTCCCTTTTCCACTTCACTGGCGCCGTACAGGGTTTTGCCATCCGCCGAGACGGTAAGCTGGGCCAGGTCAGGCAGCGTCCCGACCAGCGTTTTATCGCGCAGCGCCCCGGTCTGGCTATCGACGGTAAAGCGATACAGCCCTTCGCCATTCGGGTTGTAGGTGCCGACCCAGGCGTACTGGATTTGCGCAGCGGCGCCGGCGGCGAGCAGAGAGAGTGAAGCAACAAGCAGGTGACGAGCGGTTGGCATGGTGACTCCTTGATGGTTCGGTGGCGGTTTCCCTTCGCCCTAACCCTCTCCCCGTTGGGGAGAGGACCGGGGGAGGGGCAATCGGCGCTATTTTACTAACTGTTTGGTGATCGAAAGCAGCTGACGCACGTCCGCCGGACGGGTATGACCGCTGGCTTTATCAATAATCGAACTGTAGATATGCGGGATAATTTTACTTACCCCTGCGTCCAGCGCGATCTGCAGGATCTCGCCGTAGTTTTCCAGATCAATCCCGCCGGTGGGCTCCAGCCAGAAATCATGACGGGCGCAGGCCTCGGCCACCGCAATAAACTCGTCACGATGCTTCAGCCCGCCCATCGGGAAATATTTAATCGAACTGCCGCCCATATCTTTCAGCAGCGCAATCGCGGTTTCCAGCGGTACGATGCCGTCCGGCGCGCCGCTGCTGAGCGGGCCGGTGGAGATCTTCACCCTTCCCGGCGTACCGGTTGGCGACACCAGGCCGTTAACCACGGTTTCGTTCTGCCCCAGCAGCGCGCGGCTGGTCGCCACGCCGGTAAATACCTGGTTGACGTGCTGCGGCTGCACCTGACGCGAAATTTCGCTGACCATCGCCGACTGGTTCGGGTCGCCCGCGCCCAGTCCCACGGAAAGCGCGTTATCAATCCGCTGCGCGTATTCACGCATATCGGCAACCGCGCTGGCGACGTTCGGGTAATTTTTGGAGAGCACGCCCACCAGTACATGACCTTCCGCCGCCTCATAAATCTCGCTGGCGTTCTCTTTGCTCCCCGCAAGCACGTTCAGGCAGACGCGGTCACGATAAAAATTAGGGGTCAGTTTCATGCGTTTTTCTCCTTGTTCAAAACTTCTGCGATGCGACGGGAGACAATCTCCAGCTGCTGCGCGTTCACGCTGCGGACATCGGCTTCAATAATGCCTTCATTCGCTTTATAACCACGGAAGTAGATGGCGTATTCGCCCTGCTTCAGCGCATTGACCAGATCGCCGGTATTGACGCCGGTCACCGCTTCATCAAACTTAATCTCCGCCCGCGCGATATCGCGGCCGGCGCTGTCCCAGACCACGCGCGCGGTGACGCCATCGAGCGTATTGAGCTGCTGAATAAACGGCGTCATCTTCGCCACCATCTCTTCACCGCTCTCTTTGCGCGCCGTCAGATAGTGCTCAATGGCGCAGGTCAGGCCGAGGATCCCCTCTTTGCCCACTTTCATCGCCCGGCCAATGCCGTTCGACTGACGTTTAACCCACTCAACGTATTGGGTTTTGCCAATCACCAGCCCGCTGGTCGGCCCTTCAATCGCCTTCGCGCCGCTATAAATCACCAGATCCGCGCCGGCGCGATAGTAGGCCTGGAGGTCTTCCTCCGCCGCCGCGTCGACAATCAGCGGCAGATTATGGCGCTGCGCCACCGCTGCCGCCTGCGCCACGTTGAGCATGCTTTTCTGCACGCAGTGGTGGGATTTGATATACAGAATGGCCGCGGTGCGCGGGGTAATGGCCGCCGCCAGCTGCCCGGCGGAACATTCATTGGCGTAGCCCGCTTCCACCAGCCTACCGCCGCCCAGCGCCACCATGGTGCCCACCGGCGCGCCAAAATTGACGTTATGACCCTTAGGTAGCACGATTTCGTTGTTTTCTATCGGCGTCACGTGCAGGTTTTCCAGCAGCCAGTCGCTGTCTTTTACCAGCACCGCCGCCACCGACTGGGCGATGCCCGCCGAGGCGCAGGAGACGACGGTCGCCCCTTCCACGTCCAGCAGCTTCGCAATATACGCGCCGGTTTTATTGACCAGATCTTTCATCTCGAAGTACTGGTTCATCCCCGCCATCGCGGCGTCCACCACTTCCGGCCGCGGCGTGGAGACGCCGAGAATGGTCATACGACCGGAGGTATTAATCACCTGTTTTAAATCATATTTCTCAAAAATCGAAGGCATTTTCCGCGCTCCCTTGTTCGGTCAGATAGCCCTTGCCCGCGCGAACGGCGGCAAGCGGCAGCAGAATCTTATCGGTCTGAAGGCTCTCTTTTTCCGCATCAACCAGCACCGTTGGCGTCTGCGCGAGGGTAAACAGCGTCAGGTCGGCGTCGTAACCCACTTCCAGCCGCCCTTTGTGGCTAAGACGCAGGCCTTCAGCGGCGTTGGCGGTCACGCAGTCAATGACCTGCGGCAGCGACATGCCAATGGCGAGGAATTTCGACATCACCAGCGCCAGCGAGCGCACCGGGCCGTCGATACGGTTGCGGCAGTAAATATCGGAGCTGATGGTGTGCGGCAAAATGCCCATAGCAATCGCCCGCCGCGCCACCTCGAAGCTGAAGCTGGCGGTACCGTGGCCGATATCAAGGCGCACGCCGCGCTGTAGCGCGCGGGAAATCGAGCTTTTCAGCTCGCCGGACGGCGTCAGGATACGATTGGGTTTACCGTTGTAGCAGTGGGTAATGATGTTGCCGGAGGTCAGCAGGTCGGCGATCTCATCCAGGTCTGGCGGATTGTTGCCGATATGCACCATCAGCGGCAGGCCGCCGTTTTCCTGCTGCATCGCCTTTGCGCGCGCCAGCGGCGTAATGCCGTTTTCCCCCACCACGCTGCTGCTCATCCGCGCCTTCAGGCCGACGATAAAGTTCGGGTAGCGGTTGACCGCCTGCTTCACCGCCTCCGCGTCGATATTCGCCATATTGGCCAGTTCATTCTGGGCAATCAGCCCGACGCGGGAGATGTTAAGCAGGGCGTAAACTTCGGTCGCGGCTTTGCGGGTCAGCTGGTAGAAATCATCCACGTCGTCCGCGCCGGTGCTGCCCGCGTCAATCACGGTGGTCACGCCGGTAGCAACCCCCACGCTGTCCGGCTCATCATGGTAAATCGGCGAGTTCGGATAGCAGTGAACGTGAGAGTCAATCCAGCCTGCGCTGACGTAATAGCGGCCGTCCAGCTCAAGGGTTTTGCGCGCAGGCGCGCTAATCTCGCCAAGCGCCGCGATTTTACCGTCCCGGATGGCGATATCGGTCAGGGTATCGTCGACGAGGCGCGCACGGCGCAGGAGTAAATCAAACATATCTCTCTCCTGTTAACGCAGGCGCCGAGGCGCCCGCAGGACTTAACTAATCGCCACCGGGAAGATTGACCCAAGAAGCATGGCGCCAAGGATCGCGCCGCCGGTGATAGGCTTCTGCCAGATGTAGAACAGCAGCGCGCCCGCCAGGGAACCGATGCCGATAGGAATAGAAGCGGTCATGGCGCTGAGGATAATCAACGGTCCGAGGAAACGGCCTGAGGCGTTACCGGCCCCCATCATGACGTCCGCACCGTAGGTGGAATCGCTCTGGTTGATGGTAAATTTACGCGCCAGGATGATGATGTAGCCAATCGCGAGGCCCAGCACCAGGCCGGTGACCAGCGAGGCGGCAAAGTTGGCGACCGGGAAAACAAAGCCCGCGCCGAGCAGCAGCGCCGGAACGCCTAAGCCGACGCCGGTCTGAATCGCCCCGCCGATATCCAGAATCCCCACCAGCGAGCCTTCGATAATACGCGCGAACAGGAAGCTGGCGCCGAACGCCGCTACCGCGCCGTAGGCCCCGGTATCAATTCCCGCTTTCAGCATCGCCACGAAGGCGACTTCGTTAAACGCGCCGATGCCGTAGAGGTAGTACATATGCGTCCCGGCAAAGACGCCGGCGGAGAGCAGGCCAACAAAGATCGGGAACGACCAGTCGGCATACCAAAAACCTTTATTTTGTTCCATGAGAGGCTCCTGTTATTTACCGCTGAGCGAGTTGTGGATCAGTTCCAGCCAGTTCGGCACGGTCAGATGGAAGGATTCAATCATCTTCATGTCGAAACCGCGGAAGAAGCCGCTCAGAACGAACAGCGCGACGATCGCCACCATCATCACCTTGGTGACGCGGTGCCAGCCGCTCTCTTCAACGCCTTTCCCGATCAGGATGCCCAGCACCAGGCCCGGAACGGCGTTACCCATAATCAGCTGCGCCGCGCCGCCGAAAATCGTCGCCCAGAAGCCCGATTTTTTACCGGCATCAATCGCCGCCAGCCAGAAGATGACCGGCATCACCGTATTCACCAGCAGGTTTGCCGCCGGAACCAGCACTTTAACCGCCGTCACCTGCAGCGCTTCCGGTACAGAAGAGGCGGTGAGGTTGAGGAAAGCGACCACGATCATGCCGATGATGCCGCAGGCGATGGCCATCTTTTTCGGATCGTGCAGCGTCTCGCCGACGTTGCGGTTTTTAATCATCAGCGCTGCCGCCCCCCAGTTGGGGATAATGCGGTGGTCAACGTCCTGAGTGAAGGAGCCTGCCGCGACGGAAGAGGCCCAGGCGTTGAAGAAGAAGCCCAGGCCAAATGAGAAGTGGGAAGCCGGATCGCCTTCACATGAATTCAGCTCGCCCAAGGTACGAAACGCCCCCATCCCCTGCGTGGTGGGCGCATGAAACATGCGCGCCGCTCCGGCGCCTACGCCGACGCCAACCAGGCCGCCGATGATGAGCGATTTTATTAAAATTATCAGGAACATAGTCTGACCCTTTGGTGAAAATCAGGTTTGCGTGACGAAATCCACTTTATCGAGATTAATGGCGGTCACGGTGACGGTGACCTTCAGCTCCACGCTGTAGGTTCGTCGCTCACGGCGCAAAAAGAAGAATAAAAAGGCCTCTTTCCGTACCGCTTCACGCGCATGAATAACCTCCACGTCCTGTGGTTCAATACGCAGTAAGATGTGCGGCGACGTTTTCATCACCGCCGCCTGGACATGGTTCAGGGCATCGGCAAAAGCGCGCGTTTTACTCTCACCTTTGCCAGTTACGCTCACCGTGGTGGTGAATTGCTCTTTCATGCTCACGCGCCGTACTTCTTCTTCCAGGCCTCAACCAGGCGTTCACCCAGCTCTTCTTTATCCATAAAGCCGAAGCCCAGTACGTTGTAGCCTTCGTTGATCGCGGTGACGCCTTCATCAACGGAACGCATGCCATATTTCGCCTTGTAGCCGTGCTTATTCTGCGCGGTGATCGCCCCTGCGCCGCCGCTGCCGCAGAAAGAGATACCGAAGGTGGCGTTTTCCGCCTTCATCATGTCGCCCAGCTTCATATCCGCGGCAACGCCCGGCACGACCACGGCGCGAGCGCCGGCTTTTTCCGCACCTGCGGCAACTTTTTGTCCTTTACCCAGGCGATCGCCAATAACAACGGTGATTTGTTCCATTTGTGTGCTCCTTACAGGTTATCTTTCGCGACTTCGAAGTGGACGGACAGCAGCCAGGCTTCTTCATCTGGCAGATTGCCGAACTGCGCGACCACTTCGCGGGCCAGCATCATTGAATCTTCTGAGATCTCTTCGAACAGGCTGGCATCCACTTCCGGCAGCGGCTCGCCGCTGATTGACCGATGGGCCATCGCCCGAACGTGGGAAGTCAGCATTTGCTCCTGAACGTCGTTGGGGACGATGTTGCGGCGGCTTAATAGTGCGAAAACCTGCTGCAGCATCTTGTCGGCCAGCTGTTCGGTTAGCGTGGCCTGCTCCTCTGGGACGTGTGTTACCGCTCCGTTATTCACTTGAATTACCCCGTTGATGTCTCTGGGGATAACACTAATGCCGGGGGCAAAGAGTTTGTAGCGAGTTGTTTTCCACTTCGAAGTGGAAAGGAAGAAGGCAGGCGTGATCTATTTCACATAGTTATTGTGAATGTATTCGCCTCAACCAATTCTCGTGATGAACATCACAAAATCCTCGGTGTCACGGTGGCGAAAACTGGCATGCAGGAAAAGCGAAAAATGTGACGGTGATGGAGTTTTGAATTAACAGAATGTGGGAGGCATCGGCTGACGCCTCCCCACAAGGAGAAATTAACGGTACTTCTTATGGTATGTATTGCGGGTGGTTTTAAACTCTTCCGCTGCGGCCTGGGCTTCTTTAACTTTGCCTTCATCAGCCAGCTTCAGCGCGCCGTCGATCTGGCCGATCAGCACATCGAAACCGTGACGATAGTCTTTCATTTCCGCGCTGTCCGCCGCTTTACCTTCCAGCTTCGGCGGCGTCTCTTTCTGGGCGTCAACCGCCGCTGTGCGCATCTTATTCAGCGCCGCTTTCAGCTCACCGGCATCTGAAGTTTTCTGCACCACTTGCAGGTTCTCAGCAAGGGTATCCATGTCTTCGCCCAGATCGGCGAAAGCCGATGCCGAACCAAGCGCAAAAGCCGATACGGCCAGCATCGCTAACAGTTTTTTACGCATTGCTCACTTCCTTTTTTATTATTAAGCACACAAGTGTTATTGCCCGGCGATCTTCATCTCCGGCAGCAGCACGGAACCGCACTGAATGTTGCTGCGCGTTTCGATATCGTCGCCGATGGTCACGATATTACGCCACATATCTTTCAGATTTCCTGCAATGGTTATCTCACTGACCGGATACTGAATTTCGCCGTTTTCTACCCAGAAGCCGGACGCGCCGCGTGAGTAGTCGCCGGTGACGCCGCTTACACCCTGCCCCATCAGTTCCGTTACGACAAGGCCGGTTCCCATCTCTTTAAGCAACTTTGCAAAACTCAGGCCGCAGCCGTTGATCCGCCAGTTGTGAATACCGCCCGCGTGGCCGGTGCTCTTCAGCCCCAGCTTACGCGCCGAGTAGTTGGTCAGCAGCCACTGGGTCAGTACGCCGTCTTTAATGATATCCCGGCGTTCCGTACGGACGCCTTCGCTATCAAAAGGCGTCGAAGCCAGACCTTTCAGCAGGTGCGGATGCTCTTCAATGGTCAGCCAGTCCGGCAGGATCTGGCTACCCAGCGCATCAAGCAGGAAGGTGGATTTACGGTAAACCGAACCGCCGGCGATCGCCCCGACCAGATGGCCAAACAGACCGGTAGCGACTTCGTTGGCGAAAATCACCGGCGCTTTCATCGTCGATAGCTTACGCGGGGCCAGGCGCGACAGGGTGCGGCGGGCGCACTCTTCGCCAACCCACTCCGGCGATTGCAGGTCGTCTATCGCCCGTCCGATGGTATAAGCGTAATCGCGCTCCATATCGCCATTCTCTTCGGCAATCACGCAGCTGGAGAGCGAGTGGCGGGTAGAGCAGTAGCTCTGCAGCATGCCGTGGCTGTTGCCAAACACTTTAATGCCATAGTGGCTGTTAAAGCTGCCGCCTTCGGT
Source organism: Klebsiella sp. OBRC7 (assembly GCF_000293135.1). Classification (NCBI taxonomy): domain Bacteria; kingdom Pseudomonadati; phylum Pseudomonadota; class Gammaproteobacteria; order Enterobacterales; family Enterobacteriaceae; genus Klebsiella; species Klebsiella sp. OBRC7. The sequence continues at coordinate 89,467 of NZ_ALNJ01000028.1, forward strand.
ATTGCTGATGCGTTTATCGGCTTTTAGCGCCGCCTGTTCAGCGCGGGAGGCCAGCTCGATGGCTTCATCCGGGGAAACTTCCGCCGGATGGAACAGGTCAAGATCCGGGGCTTCAAAAGCCAGCAGTTCTTTATCCGCCACGCCCGCGCACGGGTCCGGCGAGGTATAGCGGGCGATATCCAGCGCCGCCTGCACCGTGCGGGCAATAGCCTGCGGGCTGAGATCGGTCGAAGACGCGCTGCCTTTGCGATTCTGGTGATAAACGGTGATGCCGAGAGCACCATCGCTGTTGAATTCTACGTTCTCCACTTCGCCGTAGCGGGTGCTCACGCCGATACCGGTAGTTTTACTGACGGAGACTTCCGCGCCGTCGGATTTGCCTGCCGCCAGTTCCAGCGCCGTGGTCACGGCCTCTTCCAGCGTCTTACGCTGTTGTGCAACTTGAGAGATGACTTTCATCGCTAATGCCATAATGTAAGAAGGAGTTAACTGAAGTCTAACAGAGAACCGTTTTTCAGTGCGCGCCTTAACTGGTAACATTAGTCTCTTTTTTAAGGAGCCTGAGATGACAAAGCAGCCCGAAGACTGGCTCGACGACGTCCCTGGTGATGACGTCGAAGATGAAGACGATGAAATTATCTGGGTCAGTAAAAGTGAAATTAAGCGTGACGCCGAAGAACTGAAGCGTCTTGGCGCGGAAATGGTCGAGCTGGGTAAAAACGCGCTCGATAAAATCCCGCTGGATACCGACCTGCGCGACGCGATTGAACTCGCCCAGCGTATCAAGAAAGAAGGCCGCCGCCGCCAGATGCAGCTGATTGGTAAAATGCTGCGCAGCCGCGACGTCGAGCCAATTCGTCAGGCGCTGGACAAGCTGAAGAACCGCCACAACCAGCAGGTTGCGCTGTTCCATAAGCTTGAACAGATCCGCGATCGTCTGATTGATAATGGTGATGATGCCGTGGCTGAAGTGCTGAACCTGTGGCCTGATGCCGATCGTCAGCAGCTGCGTTCGCTGATCCGCAACGCCAAAAAAGAGAAAGAAGGCAACAAGCCGCCGAAGTCCGCGCGTCTTATCTTCCAGTACCTGCGTGAACTGGCCGAAAGCGAAGGCTAATTCTGTATGACTCCCCGGATTACGGCTGTTGCCCGATCCGGGCGACCCACTCCCTCGAACGCAATGCCATGGACAATGGTCAATTCGAATTTCCCCTGCATTTAAATCGGTTTTAATTTTTCACTTTCATTCCAGTTCGCGCTTATATTTAACTTTTATTTCACAAAAAAGCCGTTCCATTCCAATCCGGCTGGCAATCTCCCCTCGCCATCAACGCCAACTCCATCGACACAACATTTTAAATTCATTAAACAAAACAATACAACCCCGCCTTTAGGACGCTGACTTTATCAGCAGTTTGCTTATCTTTGATCCACCTCTCAAAACGGTTTTGACATTTCATACATCATAATAATGAAAAATAAATTTCATTAAAGTGCAAGAACCGAAATGGCGCGTGCGCGTATTTTTGGCCAGTGAGTTCTGTTAATTAAAACCTGGCGTCTGCAGGCTTTCTTCAGGAGAAAGTCGACAAAATCATCCGCGCCGCCGCAGGTGAATCGCCCAGCGGAGGCCATCGTCCGGCAAAAAGCAGGAATTCACTTTTCACGAGAGGGGCTGACCCGGCGGTCAGTTATTTACCGCCGACCGGAGCCAGATTTTAGAGAGTCGACAGCTATCATCATGGAGAAAAATATGACTACTGTACCAAGGCTGAAATATTTCGTTGATGGTCAATGGCGCGTATCGCAGACCGAACGCTATATGGACGTCTATAACCCAAGTACCGGGGAAGTCATGGCTCAGGCCCCCTGCTGCACCGAGCAAGAAGTGCTGGATGCCGTTGCCGCGGCGCGCAAAGCCTTTCCGGCGTGGTCAGATACGCCGGCCATTAAACGCTCGCAAATTATGTTCCGCGTTCGCGAATTATTAATCCAGCATCAGGACCGCTTAACCGAGCTGGTGGCAAAAGAAAACGGTAAAGCCTGGGGCGACGCCCAGGGCGATGTATTAAAAGCGAAAGAAGGTACCGAGCTTGCCTGCTCGATTCCCACTCTCATGGCCGGTGAAAACCTGATGGACGCTTCTGCCGGGATCGACACCAACCTTTATCGTGAGCCAATTGGCGTGTTCGCCGGTATTGTGCCGTTTAACTTCCCGGCAATGATCCCGATGGGATGGATGGCGCCATTATGCGTCGCCTCCGGTAATACCATGGTGATTAAAGCGGCCAGTATGACGCCGATGACCTGTATGGAAATCACCAAACTCTATCAGGAAGCAGGGGTGCCGGATGGGGTGATTAACGTCGTGACCTGCTCACGCAATGAAGCCGATATCTTGCTGACCCACCCGGACGTCAACGGCGTCTCCTTCGTCGGCTCAACCTCCGTGGGCCTGCACGTTTACTCCAAAGCCGCCGCTCACGGCAAGCGCGTTCAGGCGCTGTGCGAAGCGAAAAACCATGCCCTGGTGCTGGCCGATGCGCCAATTAACCGTACCGCAGCGGGGATTATCAACGCCGCGTTTGGCTGCGCGGGCGAACGCTGCATGGCGCTGCCGGTTGTCGTGGTGCAGGAAGAGATCGCTGATAAGCTGATTGCCGCCGTCGTCGAGAAAGCCAAACAGCTGAAAATCGGCCCCGGCTATCTGCGCGATACCGATATGGGTCCGGTGATTTCTAAAGATCATAAGCAATCGGTCATCAACTGGATTAATAAAGGCATTGAGGAGGGGGCAAAGCTGGTGCTCGATGGTCGCGCTATTCAGGTGCCGGGCCAGGAAAATGGTTTCTACGTCGGGCCAACCATCCTGGATCGCGTAACCGAAGAGATGAGCGTCGGCACGCAGGAAATTTTCGGGCCGGTGCTGTGCTTTAAGCGGGTCAAAACCTTCGAAGAAGGTCTGCAACTTATGAACAATAACCCGTTTGCCAACGGCTCGGTTATTTTCACCCAAAGCGGCTACTACGCCCGCGAATTCCAGAAACGCACCCACGGCGGCATGGTCGGTATCAACGTCGGTATTCCGGTGCCGGTCGGCGTATTCCCGTTCTCAGGCCATAAGCAGTCCTTCTTCGGCGACCTGCACTGCCTGGGCAAAGACGGCGTCCGTTTCTACACCGAATCAAAATGCGTGACCTCGCGCTGGTTTGATGAAGAGGAAGCGAAACGCGAAAAAGTCGACTCCTGGGACGGTACGATTTAAACGCCGCTAATACCCCAAATAATTCAAGTTGCAGTCAACGCACCAGCCGCTCGAAGTATGACGGTCAACTCCCTCCAGATATTGCTTCGGCAATATCTGGAGCATTAATTCGATTTTTTTACTTTGCACGTGTCGCTGAATCGTAAATGACGAATGCACACTAAAAAAATCCTTAATATTAAATTGGAGTTTCCTATGACCCAGGCCTTCTCAATTCCTCGCAGTATTATTTATGGCGAAAATGCTTTAGAACATCTTTCCACGCTGAGCGGCAAAAAAGCCGCGTTAGTCACTGGCGGAAGTTCCATGAAGCGTTTTGGCTTTCTGGATAAAGCCGTCAGCGAACTTAATAAAGCGGGTATGGAGTGCATTATTATCGATAATGTCGAACCCAATCCGTCCATTAAAACCGTCTGGCGCGGCGCAAAAGCGATGCAGGCTTTTGAACCGGACTGGATAGTGGCGATTGGCGGCGGCTCCGCGCTTGATGCCGCAAAAGTGATGTGGTGTTTCTACGAGCATCCGCAGCTGAAGTTCGAGGATATTCTTCCGGTCGGTTCCATGCCGGCGCTACGCAATAAAGCCCGATTTGTGGCGATCCCTTCCACCAGCGGCAGCGCCTCTGAGATCACCGCATTTTCGGTGATCACCGACACGGAAAATCATATCAAATACCCGATTGTTGCTGCCGATCTGGTACCGGATATCGCCATTCTCGACCCCACCATTCCGGCAAAAATGCCGCCGCACGTTACCGTTCATACCGGAATGGACGTTCTGACCCACGCTATTGAAGCCTATGTGTCCACCGCGGCCAACTCGTTTACTGACCCCTATGCGGTAGAAGCGATGCGGTTGGTGTTCACGTATCTGGAAATCGCCTGGCGCTCACCTGATGATTTAAATGCCCGCATGCATATGCACAATGCTTCTGCGCTGGCGGGAATCGCCTTCACCAACGCCTCGCTGGGGTTAGTTCATTCAATGGCGCATAAGATTGGCGGCGAGTTTGGTATTACCCACGGTCTGGCAAACGCGATTATGCTGCCTTATATCATTCAATATAATGCGAAGTTCACCAAAAAATATCGTCAGCTGGAAGCAGCGTTAGGCATCAAAAACCTGATTGAAGCGATCAACGCGCTGAATCAACGTCTGGGCGTGCCGAAAACGCTAAGCCAGTGCGGCGAAGTTGAAATCAATGAAATCACCTTTGTGAACGTCCTCGACAGAATGAGTCACCATGCCGTTGACGATCCCTGCACATTAACGAATCCTAACTATCCGTCCGTTCAGGATGTCAAAGGGCTCTATACCAAAGCGTTCTACGGCGCTTGATAATCTCCCCGCTGCGTTTTTTTAAACGGTAAAGCCGCTACAACCAGGGCCGCCTGGGCCACTAAAGCCCGGCGGTCCTGTCGTTTCTAAAGGCTTCATCATAGCCGTAGCCAATAATAGCTGAATCGTTAAAGCTAAAATCATCTTGATTCACGTTTTTTTAGCAACCACTTTTAGAATTACTTTAAAAAAGCGATTTATATCTCATTTAAAAATATAAAAACGGCCATTTTCTCACCAGGTGAGACACTTCACATTTTCATAATCCACTTACAACTAAATTCCCTGCATCAGCAACACAATCGATTCAGCAAAAGGATTAAAAAATGAAAAAAACATTAGCTTTAACAGCAGTCGCGATGCTTGTTTCTGGGCCAGTAGTAGCGAAAACATGGGTGCTGACAAGCGCTGAAAGCGGCATGGATAAAGGAAACTGGCAGATAACCAGCGACCAGCTGAAGATAAAAGATCATAATTTCAGCATTGAGCAAAAAGTCCTTCACGGCGGGAAACAGGAAGGCAGCAAAATCCTCGTAATCCACAGCAAAGACGGCCTGACGATTACCCTGAGCCCGACTCGCGGCATGAATCTGCTGAAAATCGAAGGTTTTGGTTCACGGATGGGCTGGGACTCACCGGTAAAAGAGGTGGTCAACCCGGCCTTTATTAACCTCGAAAGCCGCAACGGGCTGGGCTGGCTGGAAGGCTTCAATGAAATGATGGTGCGCTGCGGCTATGAATGGACCGGCCACCCGGTAACCGCAGACGGGCAGATTTATACCCTGCACGGCAAGGCCGGCAACACGCCGGCTTCACAGGTGGAAGTGGAAGTCGCGGACACCGCGCCGTATGAAATTCGCGTTCGCGGGCTGGTGAAGGAGAGCACGTTTAAGAAAGCGGATCTGCAGACCATGACCGAGCTGCGCTATGTACCCGGCAGCAACAGCTTCAGCCTGCACGATGTCTTAACCAACCATGCTGACTATCCGCATGACTATCAGATTATCTATCACAGCAACTTTGGCAAGCCGATCCTCGAAGAGGGGGCCCGCTTTATGGCGCCGATCGCCAGCATCAGCCCGTTCAATGACTACGCCAAAGCCGGCTTAAAAACCTGGCAAACCTACGCCGGTCCAACAAAAGGTTTCGATGAAATGGTGTTTAACATGCAGCCGCTGGCGGATGAAAATCATCAAACGCTGGCCGCCGTGGTCAACAAAGCCGGCGACAAAGGGGCATCGATTCAGTTTGATACCCGCCAACTGCCGGTGCTGACGCTGTGGAAAAACACCGATACCGAGAAACAGGGTTACGTGACCGGTATTGAGCCGGGCACCAGCTACGCCTATCCGGTAACCATCGAGCGCGAGCAAAAACGCGTTAAGCAGCTTCAGCCAGGGGCAAGCACCCAGTTTGATCTGACCTATACGCTGCTGCACAGCAGCGAGCAGGTTGCCGACGTAGAGAAGAAAATCGCGACCATTCAGGGCGATACCAAAGTGGCGGAAAACGAAACGCCTATCGCGAAGGAGTAGCGTAAGCTTTGAGCCCGTCCCGGGTTGCGGCGTAACGCCTGACCCGGGCTACCGGCCCGCAGACGACGGTAAACCCGTAGCCCGGCTAAGCGCAGCGCGAGCCGGGAGAAAAGCGGAGGTGGCATTGCGCGCAGTTTCCCGGAGGCGGCGCTTGACGCGCCTTGTCCGGGCTACAAAACCTTGACCGCGCCAGCCTGATCCATGACCACCAAACGCAAATCCTGCACAAAGCGCTGGTACTGCGCCTCATTAATCGGCTGCGGATAGCTCAACACGATCAGTTCATGATCGGCGATGCCCTGATGATAGGTCGGATGGCGATGCGCCCAGGGATTCGCGCAAAAGCCCATGGTTTCATAAAAGCGCAGGCGCTTATGGGCAACTTCGCTGGTCAGCGGATCGATTTCCAGAACGGTCAGCGGCGCCCGATGAAGTATTTCAGCTAACAGCCGCTTGCCGTAGCCGCGCGATCGCAAGGTATCGTCGATGGCCAGATGTTCAACGTAGCGATAGTCAGCAAACCGCCAGCAGCCGCTCAGGCCAATAAACTGGCCATCATCGAACCAGGCTTCCAGTTCATAATGCGGATTATCAAGCGCCTGCTGCTTAGCCTTGGCTTCACGCTGCTCGTGCCACGGGAAGGCCCTGCCGTACAGCGCGTCAATCGCGGGAAAATGCGCGGAATCGGTAGAGGTCACTCTTTCTGAATTCAACATCAACCATCCTGGTCACAGCAAACATCCGCCCTCGCGCGGAGGGCGGATAAACGAGGAGAATAGCCTACTCGGCCGCCTCGGCTTTTTTCGCCAGCTTATCGAGCAGCTTCTGATGAATGCCGCCAAATCCACCGTTGCTCATCACCAGAATGTGGTCGCCCGGATGCGCGGTTTTAACAATCATATCCACCAGCGCATCGACATCGGCGCTCCAGTGCGCGGGCTGTACGCAAGCGTCAGCCACTTCAGCAACCTGCCACGGAATATGCTGCGGCTGCAGCAGGAAGACCTCGTCTGCGCGACCGAGAGACGGCGCCAGGTCGTCTTTGCAAATGCCCATTTTCATGGTGTTAGAACGGGGTTCAAGCACGGCAAGAATACGCGCGGTACCGCCAACTTTGCCGCGTAGCGCCTGCAGGGTCGCCAGAATCGCCGTCGGGTGGTGGGCGAAATCATCGTATACGGTCACGCCGTTGGCTTCGCCGCGCAGCTCCAGACGGCGGCGGGCGTTGATAAAGCTGCCCAGCGCGTTGGCCGCATCGGCAGGCAGCACGCCGACATGCCGGGCGGCGGCGATGGCCATCAGGCCGTTATGCATATTATGCTCGCCGACCAGCGCCCACTTCACTTCGCCGACTTTCTCGCCGTCCAGCCACACTTCCCAGGAGGAAGCATCGGTGGTGAGCTTTTTCGCCTGCCAGTGCCCCTGTTCGCCAACCAGCTCCTGCTCGCTCCAGCAGCCCATCGCCATCGTCTGCTTCAGATTGATGTCGTTCTCCGGCAGGATAATCTTGCCTTTGCCCGGCACAATACGCACCAGATGATGGAACTGTTTCTGGATGGCCTTCAGGTCATCAAAAATATCCGCATGGTCGAATTCAAGGTTATTGAGAATCAACGTGCGCGGGCAGTAATGAACAAATTTGGAACGTTTATCGAAGAAAGCGCAGTCGTATTCATCGGCTTCAATCACGAAGAACGGGCTGTCGCCGAGGCGCGCGGAAACATCGAAGTTGCCCGGAACGCCGCCGATAACAAAGCCCGGCTTGTAGCCGCAGGCTTCGAGGATCCAGGTCGCCATACCGGCAGTGGTGGTTTTTCCGTGCGTTCCGGCAACCGCCAGCACCCAGCGATCGCGCAGCACGAAATCGTGCAGCCACTGGGGACCGGACATGTAAGGGATATTATTTTCCAGCACCGCTTCCACGCACGGGTTTCCGCGCGTCATTGCGTTACCGATGATCACCAGGTCCGGCTGCGGATCCAGCTGGCTGGCATCATATCCTTGAATTAACTCAATTCCCTGGTTTTCCAGCAGGGTACTCATTGGCGGATAGACGTTCGCATCCGACCCCGTTACCTCATGACCGAGGGAACGCGCCAGCATCGCCAGCCCCCCCATAAACGTGCCACAGATTCCTAAAATATGAATGCGCATTCGTCACTTCCTTCTCTTATCTGAAGCACAGTTTACCGGGATGTTGGGGGTGAAAGAAATGCATTTAAGGCGAATCCGTATTTTGCTGGCGCGATTCACCTGTGCGAACTTTTTTTATTCTTTGTTAAGATTGTTATGTTCGTTTTACTTCACATAAACATGCAGGGAACGGGTTATGAAAACGTTAGGTGAATTTATTGTCGAAAAGCAGCACGAGTTCTCTCACGCAACCGGCGAGCTTACTGCTTTGTTGTCGGCGATAAAGTTAGGCGCCAAGATCATCCACCGCGATATCAACAAGGCCGGTCTGGTCGATATCCTGGGTGCCAGCGGTGCTGAAAACGTTCAGGGCGAGGTGCAGCAAAAACTCGACCTGTTTGCCAATGAAAAGTTGAAAGCCGCACTGCGAGCACGCGATATTGTTGCCGGGATCGCCTCTGAAGAAGAAGATGAAATCGTCGTCTTTGAAGGATGCGAACACGCCAAATACGTGGTGCTGATGGACCCGCTGGATGGATCTTCTAACATCGACGTTAACGTCTCCGTTGGAACGATTTTCTCTATCTATCGCCGCGTCACGCCGGTGGGAACCCCCGTTACTGAAGAAGATTTCCTGCAACCGGGCAACCGACAGGTCGCCGCGGGCTATGTGGTTTACGGCTCCTCGACGATGCTGGTTTATACCACCGGCTGCGGCGTCCACGCCTTTACCTACGACCCGTCCCTTGGCGTCTTCTGCCTGTGCCAGGAGCGCATGCGCTTCCCGGAAAAGGGCAACACCTACTCGATTAACGAAGGTAACTACATCAAGTTCCCGATGGGTGTGAAGAAGTACATCAAGCATTGCCAGGAAGAAGATAAAGAGACCCAGCGCCCGTATACCTCACGCTACATCGGCTCTCTGGTGGCGGATTTCCACCGCAACCTGCTTAAAGGCGGCATCTATCTCTACCCGAGCACCGCCAGCCACCCGGACGGTAAACTGCGCCTGCTGTACGAATGCAACCCGATGGCGTTCCTCGCGGAACAGGCGGGCGGTAAGGCCAGCGATGGTAAAGAGCGTATTCTGGATATCATTCCGGAAAGCCTGCACCAGCGCCGTTCTTTCTTCGTCGGCAATAACCATATGGTTGAAGACGTCGAGAACTTTATTAAAGAGTTCCCGGACGCATAAAGCGCCTCTTCCCCTCCCGCCGTACGGGAGGGGAAATTCTCCAATCAATGTCCCACCCTTGTGACCGGCGAGCTCTGCCGATTCTCCCACAGCACCGTCAGGCCGCGCTGCAGCGCAATAAAGATAAACAGCAGGATACCGATAGCGATCTTGGTCCACCATGAACTCAGCGTACCGTCGAAGTTGATGTAGGTTTGAATCAGCCCCTGAATGGCGACGCCAAACAGCGTGCCGAGAACCGTCCCCACCCCACCGCTTAACAGCGTACCGCCGATAACCACCGATGCAATCGCGTCCAGTTCAACGCCAACGCCCGCCAGCGCATAGCCCGCCTGGGTATAGATGGAGAAAACGATCCCCGCCAGCGTCGCCAGCCCGGTAGAGAGCATATAAATGCGGATCGTTGTGCTCCGCGTGGAAATCCCCATCAGGTTCGCCGAAGTCGCATTACCGCCGATGGCATAAACCTGATTGCCAAAGCGGGTGCGGTGAGCCATAAAAATTCCGCCGATCACCACCAGCAGCATCAACAGCCCCATCGCGCTCAGACGTCCGCCGCCGGGGATGGTCCATGCCAGTCCTGACAGCGCGTCATATACCGGATGATTAATGGGTATCGACTCTTCCGAGACCAGGTAGCTGACGCCGCGCAGGAAAAACATCCCGGCGAGGGTGATGATAAACGCCGGGATTTTCAGCGCATCAATAAGCAGGCCCATAAACGCGCCAAAGGCGCAGCCCATCACCAGCACCAGCGGAAACGCCACCAGCGGCGAAATCCCCCAGAAACCGATCGCTTTAGCGAGAAATACGCCGGTAAAGGCGATCACCGACCCGACCGACAGATCGATCCCGCCGGAGAGGATCACGAAGGTCATGCCGACGGCGATGATCCCAAGAAAGGCATTGTCGGTCAGGATATTGCAGATCACCCGCGTCGAGGCAAAGCCGGGAAACTGGGTCAGGCAGTAAAGGTATCCCAGTACGAAGACCGCGAGGGTAATCATTAACGGTAAATTACGTTTTATCATGGCCGCGCATCCCCTTCAGTATGCTGATAAAGCGCGGCGACTGGACGATCAGTACGCACAGCACCACCACCGCTTTGACTACCTGATTAAGCTCCGGCGGGAATCCTGACAGCAGGATCCCGGTATTCATCCCCTGGATAATCAGCGCCCCGACGACCGAGAGCAGCAGGTTAAAGCGCCCGCCCATCAGCGAGCCGCCGCCGATAACCACCGCCAGGATAGCGTCCAGCTCCAGCCATAGCCCGGCATTATTGGCATCCGCGCCGCGAATATCCGCCGCAACGATAATGCCGGCAATCGCCGCGCAAACGCCGCTCAGCACGTAGGCCAACATCACGACGATGCGGGTATTTACCCCGGCGTTTTTTGCCGCGCGAATGTTAATCCCCACCGCTTCGATAAACATCCCCAGCGCGGTTTTGCGGGTAAACAGCCAGAACAGCACCAGCGTCACGATGGCGATAACCACCGGCGTCGGGAACAGCAGTAGCGATCCGCTGCCGAGCCACGCCAGATGCGGAGAGTCAAAGGTCACGATCTGCCCGGAGGTGATCAGCTGCGCCACGCCGCGTCCGGCGACCATCAGGATCAGCGTGGCGACGAACGGCTGGATCTTCAGCACCGCCACCAGAATGCCGTTCCACAGCCCGGCCAGCGCGCCGGCCCCCAGCGATGCGAGCAGCACAACCGTCAGGCTGTGCCCCGCCACGGTCATTGACGCCGCCGTTGCGCCGGCAATCGCCATCACCGCCCCAACGGAGAGGTCAATCCCGCCGGTGGCGATAACCAGCGTCATGCCAATCGCCAGCAGCGCCACCGGTGCGGCGCGGTTCAAAATATCTATCGGACTGCCGAACAGTCGCCCGTCCTGTAGCACGATCTGGTAGAAATGCGGGGCGACCAGGCTGTCAACGACCAGCACCAGCAGCAGCGCAATAATTTGCGGCATCCCTTTTGGCCAGTTAAAGCGCCGTTTCGGCTGGCCGGTTTTCGGAACAGATTGAGGCATCATCGGTTACTCCTTATGCCGCAATAGCGTTCATGATCGCCGGCACGGAGAGCTCGCTCAGAGCCAGCTCCGCCACCTGCTGGCGATCGCGCATGATAATCACCCGATCGGCGTAACCCACCAGCTCTTCCAGCTCTGAAGAAATAACCAGCAGCGCCAGACCATCGGCGCACAGGGTTTCAATCAGGCGGATGATTTCGGCGTGGGCGCCAACGTCAATACCGCGAGTCGGTTCATCAAGGATCAAGAACTGCGGCTTCGTCAGCAGCCACCGGGAGAGCAGCACCTTCTGCTGATTACCGCCGGAGAGAAATTCGATCGGCTGTTCAGCGCTGGGGGTACGAATACCCAGTTGACGAATGAAACGTTCAGCAATCTCATTTTGTTCGCGCCGGCCAATCGGCCGCAGCCAGCCGCGCTGCGCCTGTAGCGCGAGAACGATATTTTCCCGCACCGAGGCGGCGGCGATAATGCCGTCGGTTTTACGGTCTTCCGGACAGAAGCCGATCCCGAGGCAGGATGCCTGATGCGGCGAGCGCAGGGTTTGCGGCTTGCCTTTGATCCACGCTTTGCCGCTGTCGGCGGGTTTAATGCCGAAAATGACTTCCGCGGTTTCCGTGCGTCCGGAGCCTAGCAGACCCGCCAGGCCGACGATTTCACCGGGACGGACCTGCAGACTAAACGGTGCGATGGTGCCTTTTTTGCCAAAATCTTCGAAGGCGGCCACCGGCTTATCGCTCAGCAGGGTGCGGCCCGCGCGCTGCAGGGCGTTATGCTCCAGCTCACGGCCCAGCATCATCTTCACCAGTTCAATTTGCGGCAGCTCGCGGGTTTCCCGACAGCCAACAAAACCGCCGTTACGCAGCACGGTGATGCGATCGCTGACGGCATACACCTGGTCGAGGAAGTGGGTGACGAAAATCAGGCTGACCGCGCTATCGCGCAGCTGGCGCATCAGGGTAAAGAGCATCTCCACCTCCTGGGTATCCAGGCTGGCGGTCGGTTCATCAAGAATTAACACTTTTGCTGACAGGTCGATCGCCCGGCAGATCGCGACAATCTGCTGCATCGCCACCGAAAAGCGGTTCAGCGGTTCACGGACATCAAGAGAAAAACCGTAGGACGCCATCAGCGCGGTGGCGCGCTTTTCCATCTCTTTACGCCGCAGCAGGCCAAAGCGTCTGGGCTCGCGGCCGATAAACAGATTATCCGCCACCGACATATTAGGCAGCAGGTTCACTTCCTGATAGACGGTGCCGATCCCCAACTGCTGAGCGTGAGCGGTATTTTTCGGCGCGATCTCCCGCCCTTCCAGCCAGATGGCCCCGCGATCGGCATGATAGACGCCGGTCAGCGCTTTGATCAGGGTGGATTTACCTGCGCCGTTTTCGCCTAACAGAGCCATGATTTCGCCCCGGCGCAGGCTAAAATTAACGTTATCCAGCGCCTTCACGCCGGGGAAAAATTTGCTAAGCCCTTCAGTACGAAGGATTTCCTGATGTAATTCGCCGTTCATGCTCTCCCCCTCACCTTTGCCCTCTCCCCGATGGGAGGAGAGGGAAATCAGCCGCGCTTTAGCGACCGGGGACATCCCGGAGGCGGCGGTGAACCTGTCATTCGGCTACTCAGTAGCCCATATTTTTCTTCTTCTCTAACTCTTCTTTCGCCGTATCCGGCAGGTAGAGGGTCGATTTGGTGATGGTGACTTTTTCAGGCAGGGTGCCGTCTTTTTTGTATTTCTCCAGCGCATCGAACGCCGGACCGGCCATATTCGGCGTCAGCTCGACGCTGGCATTGGCCTCGCCGGCCATCATCGCTTTATAGATATCCGGCACGCCGTCGATAGAGCCGGTGAGGATATCTTTGCCCGGCTTCAGCCCGGCCTCTTTAATCGCCTGAATGGCGCCAATCACCATGTCGTCGTTATGGGCGTAAACCATGCAGATGTTCTTGCCGTTGTTTTCCGCTTTAATAAAGCTCTCCATAACTTCTTTGCCCTTGCTGCGGGTAAAATCGCCGGACTGGGAGCGGATAATTTTGATATTAGAGGCTTTAGAAATGGCCTCAGCGAAGCCTTTCTTGCGGTCAATCGCCACGCTGGCCCCCACGGTGCCCTGCAGTTCTACAACGTTACACGGCTTACCGTCGACGGTTTTGACCAGCCACTCACCGATCAGTTGGCCTTCCAGCACGTTGTTCGCGGTAACGGTGGTCATGTAGAGATCTTTGTCTTTAACATCAATTGAGCGGTCGAGCAGGAATACCGGGATTTTGGCCTCTTTCGCTTCTTTCAGTACCGGCTCCCAGCCGGTCGCCACGACCGGCGCGATGAAGATGGCATCGACGCCCTGAGCAATAAAGGAGCGTACGGCTTTAATCTGGTTTTCCTGTTTTTGTTGCGCGTCGGCAATCTTCAGAGTGATGCCGCGCTTCGCGGCCTCCTCTTTCGCGACGTTAGTTTCGGCCGCACGCCAGCCGGATTCAGAACCGACCTGCGAAAAACCTACGGTAAGAGGGGCAGCCATGACCATAGACGACATAGCTGCGGAAACTGCTGTGACAAGAAGTAAGCGCTTCCACATAAGAGGATCCTCGTAGGGTTATTGTTGGTTAAAGCCTCACCTGCGGACAAACTATAGACAATCGGAGATGTAACTGAATGCGTTACATCACACTTCAAAAAAGTTAATTAGATGTTAATCAGCGGCCATCTCACCAGCGGAGAGCCGGTGAGGCTTCGCGAGCCGCGCGAGCTTCGCCGTTTATGACGAAATTTTGCACACTTTGAGATATCAAGCATATGCAATGAAAACGGTTACATAATTTTATTCAGTATGCGGCTATGTTTATGGATTTTCAGGCTGTCTTACGCTGAAAAATTCAGACGCCACCCACCCGTTCAGGGGAAAAAGAAGCGAAGACATTCGATGTGAGTTGGCTATAATACCGGGCACTTGTTTGCCATACATTTTAAAGGAAACAGACATGAGCTTACTCAACGTACCTGCGGGCAAAGATCTGCCGGAAGACATCTACGTCGTGATCGAGATCCCGGCGAACGCAGATCCTATCAAATACGAAGTCGACAAAGAGAGCGGTGCACTGTTCGTTGACCGTTTCATGTCCACGGCGATGTTCTATCCGTGCAACTACGGCTACATCAACCACACCCTGTCCCTGGACGGCGACCCGGTTGACGTTCTGGTCCCGACGCCCTACCCGCTGGAGCCAGGTTCAGTCATCCGCTGCCGTCCGGTTGGCGTGCTGAAAATGACCGACGAATCCGGTGAAGATGCGAAACTGGTTGCGGTACCGCACACCAAGCTGAGCAAAGAGTACGATCACATTAAAGATGTGAACGACCTGCCGGAACTGCTGAAAGCGCAGATCACCCACTTCTTCGAGCACTATAAAGACCTCGAAGCGGGCAAATGGGTTAAGGTTGACGGCTGGGACAACGCTGAAGCGGCGAAAGCTGAAATCGTGGCTTCCTTCGAGCGCGCTAAGAAGTAATTCTGCCGCACTCAGGTTCGTAAAAACACCGCCTCCGGGCGGTGTTTTTTTTGGCCGTTGATCCATGCCCGAGCGGCGGCTGACGCCTTAGCCGGCGACAGCACCTGGCGCCACAAAAAACAACGCCACCCGAAGGTGGCGTTATCGTTATTAATACTGGTCTTTATCCAACCAGTTGCCGCTTTCTATCAGCGTGAAGCCCTCAACGGGGCGCTGATAGACATACATCCAGGCGCTACCGTAGGGCGTCTGGATCAGGTGACGAGCATACTCGCCGCCTTTGGTACGCAGCGCATCCAATTCAGCCAGCGTCGATGCGTCAATACGATAGACCTCACCATGTACCGTGCCATCGCCGGGCACCGCGCCTGGATAGTGGCCCAGGCTGTACAGTTGATAATCATTGACACTATGATCGCCCAGCCACTGAGCGTTGGTCATCCAGTGGCTGTTGCCTTGTTTGCGTCGTAAACTGCCGTAAACAAATATTCGCATTGCTAAAACTCAAACTGATAGAGCAAATCGAGAGCCTGGTCTACGCCAGACACAGCTTCCATATATAGCTTAGGCATCAGGCGATAGCGTAACGTCAACGTCGCCAGGGAGTCAAAGATCCCTACCCCATATTTTACCTGCAGACCCGGCAGTACATAGCCGCTGACCACCACCTGGGAGGAGTCGCCCACTCCCTCGGTATCCAGCGCCAGATTGCTTACGCCAAACGTCTCGCCGATTTTACCCACAACCTGACCACTTTGTGCAACCCCCATACCAATAAGCATTGAAGTCATGGCTGCGCTATCGCTCTGTCCGCTGCCTAAACCCTGCCCGCGTAGCAGGTAAGAGAGCGCTTCCTGCTGCGACATCGCCGGATCGGAGAAAATCTCCGCTTTCGGCTGATCGGCCGAGCCGGTCACGCGAACGCCGGCGATAACGTCGTCCTCGGTGGCGTCCGGATTACGAATGGCCTCGATATTCAGCAGCGGCTGATCCGGCGGACCGGAGAACAGCAGCTCGCCTTTACGCACGATCAGATCCTGGCCGTAGGCATGGAAGCGCCCTTCCGGGATGTTGATCTGCCCGTTGAGCCCCAGCCCCTGTTTGTCCTGCGCCACTTTCAAATCGCCGGTCAGACGCGCTTTCAGACCAAAGGCGTCGAGACGAACGTTGTTGCCCACGTGAATCGTCAGATTGCTGTTGATAGGGATACCGGCGCTCTGCTGCTTAATCGGCTGCAGATTTTTATCCAGCATCACTTCGTCAGATGAGACCCCAACGGCGCTTTCCGGCACTTCGTTGACGACGATTCGCGCCCAGGGCACATCAACGCTGCCATCCAGGTTAAACAGGCTTGGCGTGGCGGTAAAGACCACGTCCGGCGACACATCGAGGCGCACCATCGGCGGCACGGTTATCCGCACCCGGCTGCCCTTCGCCGCAATCTGCGCGCGCCAGTTGTCAATCTGCGTCCAGTCGGCGTTACCGCTGAGCGCAATCTGTCCCTGGCGAGTGTTCACCGTCCCCTGCAGGGTCGAACGGGTACCGGTAAAATTCATCGCCAGCTGGCTCGGCTGCATATCAAACGGCATAAAGTTACCGTCAATATCCACGCCGTTCAGCTGCATCTGACCGAAAAGCTGCGGGCTCTGGACGTTACCGCCCAGCGTCAGACGCGCGTTCAGTCTCCCTTCCGCCTTTTCACCGCGCGAGAAGATAGGGTTGATCATCGCCAGCGAGAAGTTGCTGATATTGACGTTACCGCCCAGATTGCGTCGGCCCTGGGGATCGGTGACCTGCACCTGTCCGTCCAGCTGGCCATTGTTGGTCAGGCGAATCAGCCAGCCCAGCTGGGCGCGGTTATTGTGCAGATCGGCCGTGAGGTTCAGGGTATCGAAAGCCACCGGCAGCGGCGCGTCGTTGACCGTCTGCGTCACCTTCACGTTACGCCCGCTCAGGGTGACCTTACCCTGCGGCAGCCCCTCTTTGGTGGTGTCCCAGCTCACGTCGGCATTACCGCTAAACACGCCGCTGGCCTGGGTCGCTTCCGGCATAAACGGCTTGAGCATCGCCAGGTCGAAACGGTTGAGGTTCACCACCGCGCGCCCGCTCGCGCCGGCGTCGATGGTCTGAGGTACGCACAGCTCGGCGTTCGGGTTAGTCCAGCAGTGCGGCCCGATGCTGATTTTCTGCTCGAGGTTGCGGTAATCCAGCGCGATATCCCGCGTCAGCGCCACCGGCCCCACCGGGGTCTGGAAACGGGTATTGCTCAGCGTACCTTTCCAGCGCTCCGCTTTGCGGTCAAAGCTCCCCGCCAGCGAGAGCTGCCCGGAGACCGGGTCGCCCTGCACCCGCAGCTGCAGGTTGTGCTGTTTCTCATTGCCCTTCGCATTGAGCTGCACCAGACTGATATTCACGCCCGGCTGGCTAATACGGTCTACGCGTACGTCAAGGTTACCGCCAATCTGGTCGGTGGATTTCACATCGCCCTTCACGTTCACCTGAGCCACCGACAGCTCCTGCCAGCGCAGCGCCCGGGCGGTGATATCCGCCAGCAGCTGCGGCGCGTCGACGGTGCCGCGAACCTTCACCAGCCCTTTCGCCGTGCCGCCCAGGCCCGGCAGGGCGTTATCGAGATGCGGTGCGTCAATGGTGGCGTCGAGGTTAAGGTCTTTGACCCCCAGCTCGCCTTTCACGTCGGCGCTGTTAGGGCCTAAAGCCAGATGCAGGCCGGGGATTTTCCACTGCATATAGCTGTTTCCCTGCAGCGATCCGCTCACATCGACTTTGTTTTGCTTCACGTTACCGGTGATTTTCAGCTCCGGCACCGACATCTGCCAGCTGCCGCCGTACAGGCTGCCCTGGGTCTTAATCAGACCGTTGAGCTTCGACGGCCAGTCCGGGACCTCTTTAGCGGTGTTGATGCCGTCAAGCGTCAGTTCGCCGCGCCAGCTGATCGCCTGCTGCCAGTCGAGCAGCGCCTTCAGTTCGGTTTTCCCTTCGAGGGCGGCGACGGTGAGCTTATCGAGATTCACCTGCTGCTCGTTGCCCTTCGCGTTCAGGTTAATCTTCGCTGGCGGCAGCGACTGCCCTTTCACCGCGGTGCTAAAGGTCAGGGTGTAGTCGGTCATCTTGCCGTTAAATTTCAGCAGAAGATCGTCAGCCTGATACGCTTTCTCGCCGGTAAACGGCCAGTAGAGCTGCTTGCTTTTCACCTCCATATCCAGCGGCAGGCCGGCCTCCGCCAGCTGCGTTTCGGCGCGCAGCATCATCGCGACTGGACCATTCAGATCCACGCCGACCGTGAGCTTTTTACGCACTTCGCCGCCCACTTTTAGCTGCACTTTCTCGCCCTTCAGGGGGTCAATATTCAGCGTACCGTTGAGGGTGATATCGACCGGCCAGTTATCCTGCAGCTGCGCGTTACCGGAAGCCGTGACTTTCCCCTGGTCGGAGTCCACGTCCAGCGCGTCCAGCTTCATCTGACCATCAATACTGCTGACTTGAAGCAGCAGATTATAGATAGTGATATCGGTATCGCCGGTGAGACGCAGCTGCTCGCCGCGGAACGCCTGAATATTGAGATTCAACGGCAGATGGACGTCGGTCATTTCCGGCAGTACCGGCTTCGAGAACAGATCTTTCATCGTCTCGCCGAGCGGCTTTTCTTCCGGCCGCGGATTGTCAATTTTCGGCTCGACCACCTGCTCCTGGGCCACCTTCGCCACCTTCGGCAGCGCGATGAGCAACCCCTGCAGGGAGGTCGGCGTCAGGGTCAGGTTTTTCTCCTGCCAGTTCAGACCGCTGGTAAAGTCGCGCAGCGAGATGGCGGTATCGTCAATTTTTACGTTGACGTTATGCAGCGCCACCCGGCTCAGGGTGATGGGATAAGGCGTGGAGAGATTCAGCGGGCCGCTATCTTCTTCTTCAACCGGCGCTGCCGGCGGCATCTTGCTGGTATCGATCGCCACATAGATATCGCGCAGAGAAAGATCGTTGACGCACAGGCTGCTGTCCCACAGGCAGCGCAGTTTGACGCCGAGGTGGAACTGACCAGCGGTGACCGCCACGCCCGGCTGCTCAAAGCGCACGTTCTCCAGCGTCAAATCGCGCCAGCCGCCGGTCGCTTTGCCGATCTCCAGCCCCGGAACCCAGCGGTCGGCGGCTTTGATCACCAGATGCAGGCCGGTGGTGGTCCCCACCAGGAATCCTACCGTCCCCAGCAGCAGCACAAGAAAAATCAGTACGCCGAGGCTTATCTTCTTCCATAAACTCATAATTCAGGCCCCAGACCGATATAAAACTGTAAACCGTGCTCTTCTTTGTCGCCGATCGGTCTGGCGATATCCAGCTTGATTGGTCCGACCGGAGACTGCCAGCGCACGCCGAGGCCGGCGCCGGTTTTAAAATCGCTCTCGCGGATATCGCTTACCGCTTCGCCGCTATCGACGAACACCGCGCCCCACCACTTGCCGCTCACGTTGTACTGATACTCCAGCGAACCGGTAGCCAGCTTCGAGGCCCCCATCAGTTTGCCGTCGTCATCTTTTGGCGAGATAGATTTGTATTTATAACCGCGAATGCTGCGGTCGCCACCGGCGAAGAAACGCAGATCCGGCGGGACCTTGCTGAAGTTATCGGCCTCAATCCAGCCGAGATTGCCGCGCACCACGAAGCGGTGGCGGTCATACAGGGTGCGGATCCAGACATCCTGCGCCTGCATCACGATAAAGTTGATGTCCGAACCCCACATGGTGTTGGAGTAGTCCACCGAATAGCGCTGCGAATCACCCCAGGTCGGCATCAGGCCGCCGCGCGAACGTGTGCGGTTCACCGACACGCCGGGGTAGATCAGCATGGTGGTGTTAGTGACGTTGGCCTGGGTAAAGTGGTCGAGGCTCCAGCGCAGGTTCAGCGCACGCTGCCAGCCGCTCGACATCTCCCAAAAACGTGATACCCCGAGGGTCGTAGAGTCGGCTTTGGTATCGTTAAGATCGGTACGCTTAAAGCCGCCCTGCATCAGGTAGTACTGCTCCAGAGGGCTTTTTAACAGCGGTACCTTGTAGCTGAAATCAAGCTGCTGTTCAGGGGCGGAAAGGCTGAGGCTGGAAGTGAGGCTGTGGCCGTATGAGTTCATCCACGGCTTTCTCCAGGTACCTTTGACGCGCGGCCCGACGTCGGTTGAGTAGCCGACCCCGGTTTCCACGGTGTTCTCTTTACGCGGAGAGACCACGCCCTGCAAAGGCAGCACTTTCGTCTGGCGGGACTTGTCAAACTGCGGCGCCACCACGACGGAGCTAAACCAGCCGGTTGCCGCCAGGCGGCGGTTAAGTTCGGCTAAATCCTGCGAGGTGTAGTAGTCGCCCTGCTTAAACGGCACCAGGTTTTGCAGATATTCGTCACGAATTTGCGAGCCTTCAAAAGTGACCGGGCCAAAGCGGTAGCGCTCGCCGCTGTTGTAGTCGATATCCCAGAAGGCCTGATGCCGGTCGAGAGAGACGCCGAGCTGGCTTTTATTAAACTCGCTATCAAAATAGCCTTTACGTAGCGCAACGCGGGTCAGGGAGCTTTTGAAGCCATCATAGTCGCCGTGGTTTAGCACGGTGCCGATCGCCGGGCGCGTTTTCAACAAATCCAGATAGTCGCGATCGGTTCGGGCGCCGCCGCGTAAAATCACGTCAGTGCCGCCAATGCGCACCGGTTCGCCGGGCGTCACTTTGGCGATCAGGACCTGGCGGCCCCTCGCCGGCGGCGGACGTAAATCAAAATCGATCGTCGGTTCGTAGTAGCCGAGCGCTTTCAGGCCTTCGCGGATAGCATCATCAACGCGCGCGCGAAAGCGCCGGTCCGGCGTGACTTCATCGCTCTGGATCGTAGAGAGTTGGGCGCGGACGTTTTTTTCCAGTTCCCCGGATAGCCCCTCAACCTGCAAACGCACGCTCGCTGCGCTGGCGACCCCGCTGACCAGCAAAAGGCTGGTGAAACATAACTGGCGGATTTGTAGCACGTTTTCTCCTGAATATCCTTGTTTCCCCCCGAAGGAAACGAAAGTGCCGTTCCACGGCTTAACAAAACCCTAACAACTAAGGGTTGAAAAATAGACGTTCACCCAAATAATTCTTATGTTTAAATCTAGACGTATTAAGCGCGTTTATTGTGTTAAAAGACGCGCTTGGTTACAACCTTAACCACATTTTCTGTTTTGAGAGGCCCACCGTGAGTCTATTTGATAAAACGCATCTTGTCGCCCAAGCGGACGCGCTGCCGGGACGCAACACGCCGATGCCGGTGGCTACGCTCCACGCCGTCAATGGCCACTCGATGACCAACGTTCCCGCAGGAATGGAAGTCGCCCTGTTCGCCATGGGCTGCTTCTGGGGCGTTGAACGCCTGTTCTGGCAGCTGCCCGGCGTCTACAGTACCGCCGCTGGCTACACCGGCGGCTATACGCCCAACCCGACCTACCGCGAAGTGTGCAGCGGCGAAACCGGCCATGCTGAAGCGGTGCGCGTGGTCTACGATCCGCAGGTTATCAGCTATGAGCAGCTGCTCCAGGTCTTCTGGGAAAACCACGACCCGGCGCAGGGTATGCAGCAGGGTAACGATCGCGGTACCCAGTATCGTTCCGCGATTTATCCGCTGACGCCGGAGCAGAGCGAGGCAGCACAGGCCAGCCTGGCGCGTTTCCAGGCGGCAATGAAGGAAGCTAACGACTCGCGCACTATCACTACCGAGATCGCGACGGCGAAGCCGTTCTATTATGCCGAAGACGATCATCAGCAGTATCTGCATAAAAACCCGTACGGATACTGCGGTATCGGCGGAATCGGCGTTTGTTTGCCGCCGCAGGCCTGATGCTGCCGCGTGGTTCCCGCAGACCGCCGGATTGAATAATTTACGCTCTGGCGGCTTTACAGTACCTTACGCTATACTACGCCGTGCTATCGCCGGTCCAGGGCCTTCGGACCGGCTTTTTGTGAATTCCACTTAGCGTTATCCACTTCCCTTCCGAGGATCTGATCTCAACGGTCAGATAAGATATGTTAAACAGTATTTTAGTAATACTCTGTCTGATAGCCGTCAGTGCGTTCTTTTCGATATCGGAAATCTCGCTGGCCGCATCACGTAAAATCAAACTCAAGCTGCTGGCCGATGATGGCAACATCAACGCTCAACGCGTGCTGAAGATGCAGGAAAACCCCGGTATGTTCTTTACCGTGGTGCAAATCGGCCTCAACGCGGTGGCGATTCTCGGCGGTATCGTCGGCGATGCTGCGTTTTCACCGGCTTTCTACGGCCTGCTGAGCCGCTATCTGTCGCCGGAGCTCTCCGAGCAGCTGAGCTTTATTATTTCCTTTACCCTGGTCACCAGCCTGTTCATTCTGTTTGCTGACCTGACTCCGAAACGCATCGGTATGATCGCGCCTGAAGCCGTCGCTTTACGCATCATCAACCCGATGCGCTTCTGCTTGTTTATTTTCCGCCCGCTGGTGTGGTTGTTTAACGGCATGGCCAACAACATCTTCCGCCTGTTCAAAATTCCGATGGTGCGTAAAGACGACATTACCTCAGATGATATTTACGCCGTAGTGGAAGCCGGCGCGCTGGCCGGGGTGCTGCGTAAGCAGGAGCATGAGCTGATTGAAAACGTGTTCGAGCTGGAATCGCGCACCGTGCCTTCATCCATGACCTCACGTGAAAACGTCATCTGGTTCGATCTTCATGAAGATGAGCAGAGCCTGAAGAATAAGGTCGCGGAGCATCCACACTCCAAATTCCTGGTGTGTAACGAAGATATCGACCATATCATCGGCTACGTTGACTCTAAAGACCTGCTGAACCGCGTGCTGGCGAACCAGAGCCTGGTACTGACCGGCGGCGTGCAGATCCGCAACACCCTGATTGTCCCGGATACCCTGACGCTCTCTGAAGCGCTGGAAAGCTTTAAAACCGCCGGTGAAGACTTCGCCGTGATCATGAACGAATATGCGCTGGTGGTCGGGATTATCACCCTTAACGACGTGATGACCACCCTGATGGGCGACCTCGTCGGCCAGGGGCTGGAAGAGCAGATCGTCGCGCGCGATGAAAACTCCTGGCTCATTGACGGCGGAACGCCGATCGACGACGTGATGCGGGTACTGGATATCGATGATTTCCCGCAGTCCGGCAATTACGAGACCATCGGCGGCTTTATGATGTTTATGCTGCGTAAAATTCCCAAGCGCACCGACGCGGTGAAATTCTCCGGCTATAAGTTCGAAGTGGTGGATATCGACAACTACCGCATCGATCAGCTGCTGGTGACCCGTATCGACAATAAGCCGACGGTGCTGGTGCCCAAGCTGCCGGATGCGGCCAACAGCGATAAAGAGTCAGCGTAAAACCTTTGACGAACCGACAAGGCGGATGAAAATCCGCCTTTTTTATTGCCCGAATGTGAGGCTGCTCACGCCCCTCGGGCAATAGCAGATTTTTACTGCTCCATAGCGAAACGTTCATGACTCCCCTCTGCGCAAAAAGGTAACTTTGCTCGCGTCTATACGATCATATTCCTGAATAAAGGAAGCGAGGGTTACCATGATAGAATCAAATAAAAACTACTATATAAGCTGTCTGTTCTTCCTGTTCTTCTTTATTGGCTGGGGATGCTGCTATCCTTATTTATCATTGTGGTTAACGGAGACCATCGGTATTAATTACACCGATGTCGGTCTGGTTTATTCCTTTACTGCGGTTATTGCCGTTTGCGTTCAGCCGCTATTCGGTTTTATATCCGACAGGCTGGTTTATCGTAAAAACCTGATGTGGATGCTGGCCATCATTATTACCCTTTTTGCCCCCTACTGGATCTACGTCTTTGCACCATTATTAAAAGTTAACGTTTTTCTCGGGGCGCTGGCCGGCGGTATCTATATTGGCATGGCCTACGGCGCAGGCTGCGGTATTTGCGAAGCTTACATTGATAAAGTCAGCCGCGCTTCCGGTTTTGAGTTTGGTCGCGCCAGAATGTTTGGCGGCATTGGCGCGGCTATCGGCACCTTCGCGGCTGGCAAGCTCTACGGGATCGACCAGAACATGATTTTCTGGCTGGCCAGCTGCGCCGGCGTATGCCTGCTGGTCATTGTCTGGAAAATGCAGATTAGCGCGAATAAACAAGGCGCAATGCAGAGTAATAAATCCTCGCCGGTCACCCTGAGCGACGCCACCTCGCTGCTGAAAATGAAGAAATTCTGGTTCTTCGCGATCTACACGATCGGCGTTGGCGCGGTATATGAAACCTACGACCAGCAGTTCGCCATCTATTACAGCCACTTCTTTGAGAGCAAAGCGCGCGGCGCGGAAGTGTTCGGCTATTTAACCACAGGTCAGATTTTCCTTGATGCGGTGGTGATGTTTTTCGCCCCATGGTTCGTGAATAAAATCGGCCCGAAAAATGCTCTGCTGTACTGCGGAATGATTATGAGTCTGCGCATTATCGGCTCGGCCTGGGCTATGGGTCCGGTTTCCATTAGCCTGATTAAACTGCTGCACGGTTTTGAAAGCTCGGTATTACTCGTCGCCGCGCTGAAATATATTACGGCCAACTTCAACCCGCTGCTATCAGCCACGGTTTATTTAATCGGCTTCCAGTTTTCGAAAAGCTTTAGCTCTATTTTCCTTTCTACCGGCATCGGTCATATGTACCAGAGCATGGGCTTTACCAGCAGCTATATCGTGCTCGGAGGTATCGCCCTGTGCTTTACGCTGATTTCATTTATTACGCTGGATAAAGCGCGCGCTTTTGCCCCGCAGCCAGCTCCCGCGCATTAATTTAAGGAGGTAACCTGTATGTCTGATTTATTTTATGGCGTGGCCTATTACGATGAATATATGCCGGAAGATCGGCTGGCGAAAGATATCGCCTTAATGCTGGAAACGGGCATTAACGTGGTGCGGATTGCCGAATCGACCTGGAGTACGCTGGAGCCCCGGGAGGGTGAATATAACTTCTACCATATCGACCGGGTGCTGAATGCCATGCATAAAGCGGGGATCGCGGTGATTATCGGCACACCAACCTACGCCGTCCCGGCCTGGCTGGCGGCGAAACACCCCGATATTCTGGTCACTACCGTCAACGGGCAGCAAAAATATGGCCCGCGCCAGATTATGGATATCGTCAACCCGACCTTTCGCCGCTATGCCGAAAAGATTATCCGTACGCTAATGACGCACGTGCAGCACCATCCGGCGATTATTGGCTGGCAGCTGGATAATGAAACCAAGCATTACGATAATATCGGCCGCTATATGCAGGAGGGTTTTGTGCGCAGCCTGCGGGAAAAATACCCCGATCTCGACCGGTTGAATAACGATTTTGGTCTGGACTACTGGAGCAACCGTATTGATAGCTGGCAGGATTTTCCGCCGGTCGAGAATACCATTAACGCCAGCCTCGCCTGCGCGTTCTCTCGCTACCAGCGCCAGCAGGTGACGGAGTATCTCGCCTGGCAGGCGGAGATCGTGCGCGAATATGCCCAGCCGCATCAGTTCGTCACCCATAACTTCGATTTTGAATGGCGCGGCTACTCCTACGGCGTGCAGCCGCGAGTCGACCATTTTGCGGCGGCGCAGGCGCTGGATATTGCCGGTGTCGATATCTATCACCCGAGCCAGAAGCACCTGACCGGGCGGGAAATCGCGTTTGGCGGCGCCATTACGCGCTCGCTCAAGCGGGGTAAGAATTACTTCGTGCTGGAAACCCAGGCGCAGGGCTTTGCCCAATGGACTCCTTATCCGGGCCAGCTGCGCCTGCAGGCCTTTAGCCACGTGGCCTCGGGGGCGGCGATGGTCTCTTACTGGCATTGGCATTCGATTCATAACGCGTTCGAAACTTACTGGAAAGGGCTGTTAAGCCATGACTTTTCACGCAACGCGACCTGGCAGGAGGCCACCACTATCGGGGCTGACTTTGCCCGCCTGTCGCCGCAGCTGGCGGAGCTGCAGGCTGAAAACGACGTCGCGCTGCTGATAAGCAATGAGGCGATGGACGCCCTTAACCAGTTCCGCCCCGGCGACGCGCAGGGCAATATTTATAACGATATTTTCCGCCGCTTCCACGATGCGCTGTACGACCACAATATCAGCCTCGATATTATCCACGATGTTAACGAGGAAACCGCGCGCTACCGCGCGCTGATCGTACCCGGACTCTACGCCGCCGATGATGGCCTGCTGACGCGCATCAACCGCTATATCGAGCAGGGCGGCAGAGCGCTGATCGGCTTTAAATCGGGCTTTAGCGATGAAAACGTGAAGGTGCGCAGCGGCGCGCAGCCGGGAATTTTGCGCGAGAGCTGCGGCGTGAGCTACAGTCAATTCACCCTGCCGGAAGAAACCACGGTAAGCGCCTGCAGCGCGGACATTGATTGCCGTCAAGACAATCAGGCCGAGCTGTGGATGGAGCTGCTGACGCCGGACGCCGGTACCCGTACGCTACTGCGCTATCAGCATCCGGCATGGGGCGACTATGCCGCCGCCACCGAGGCGGATTACGCTCAGGGTCGGGCGATTTACGTTGGCTTTCTGCCGCAGAAAACGCTGATTAGCCAGCTGTTCGATCGCCTGACCGCAGGACTGGATCTGCGTTCACGTACATCGGCCTACCGCTATCCGCTGGTGGTCAAAAAGATGCGCAACCGCGATGGCAACAGCATCCACTTCCTGTTCAACTACTCCGGCGAACCGCAGGCGTTTATCAGCGAGACATCGGGCAACGCGCTGTTGAGCGGGGAAAAAGTTAGCTGCGGCCAGCCGTTGCGCCTCAAGGCATGGGATTTTACTATCATCGAAAGTTAAGCGGACGGCGGCGATCGGGCGGGAGAAACGATGGAACTGGATATCAATGAGCTACTGAACTTCTCGCCATTGATGAAGACCTTTACCTTCAACGCCTGGGTCGTCGCCGGCTTTACCCCCATCACCCGCGGCTCAAAGCTGGACTACTACATAAACCGCCCGCAGGGGATGAAAGGTTACATCATCAATCTGACGCTGCGCGGCCAGGCGCGCGCGAAAGCAGGAGACGGCTCCCTTCTGTGTCGCGAAAACGATCTGCTGCTCTTCCCGCCCGGCGTTCCCCACCATTACGGACGGGACGAACACAGCGAATACTGGGATCATTTATGGATCTACTTCATCCCCCGGCCCTACTGGATAGACTGGCTAAAATGGGATCAAACGACCCACGGCATTGGTAAAACCACGGTCAACGATCCTGAGCAGCTGCAGAGTCTGCGCGATCTGTTCTATGAGGTTATCCGCCACCACTCTGCTTCCGCCCCGCTGTCGGAGGCGCTGGCGATGAATGCGCTGGAGCGCCTGATCCTGAACTGCTTTCAGCAACAGCCGATCAGCAACCGCCACGCCCACGACCCGCGGATTAACGCCGTATGCGACTATCTTAACGAACATATTGCCCAGGAGATGAAGATCGAGACCCTGGCGGCGATGGTTTTCCTCTCCCCTTCGCGGCTGGCGCATTTGTTCAAAAATGAGCTGGGGCAAACGGTTTACGCCTGGCGCGAGGCGCAGCGCATCAACCGCGCGAGGTGGCTGATCCAGAGCACCTCCCTACCGCTTAACAAAATCGCCCTGTCGGTAGGTTACGGAGACCCGGTCTATTTCACGCGCATTTTCCGTAAACATAACGGCATTCCCCCGGGCGAGTACCGTAAACGCTATGCGGAAATGAAGGGATAGGTCCAGAAACATCAACGGCTCCCTTGGGGAGCCGCCTTTTTACCGTGTAGTCATACCTCTTTTCAGGTTATGCCATCTCTGTTTGCAGACGGCTCACCTGGCGGTTGACTTCAGACATCACTGACAAATGCAGCTTGTCCTTAACCTTCGGGATAAGGATTTTGCCCTTATCAAACTCAAAAGCGCCAACGTCCTTGATATACAAACGTCCACGGAACAGGATCTTCACGTACTTCGCTACTTGTAGCGGGTTGTAGCGTTGGAAAATTTTCATTGTTGTCTCCTGCCAGGGTTACGCTCCTGTGGTGCCACAGTTAGCCCACGTACCGGAATCGCAAATTTTAATGCCCTGAAACTATAGTCCAGAATCTGAGTGATACCCAGTTTGTATAAGTTTATTTACCTTATGATGACAATAATTCAGAGTTTTCGTTTCAGGCATCCGATGAAGGTAGTATAAGTCGCCGATTTTAGATGGAATTGTGCGTCAACACGCAAACTGGCACCATCATTGCGGGTAATGCCCATAAATCGCACTTATGATTAAAGCAGACCAAGTGGTCGGATCACCTGCACAGATAATAAAAGGAAACATCATGACCCTACGTAGATTACTGGCCGTTTCATGTCTCCTGTTCCCGCTGATGGCGTCGGCGCATAACTTTGTCGATGGTCAGCGCGTTGCGCCGGTCGGCGTCGCGGATCGGGGGGAGCTGGTACTGAATAACGATAAGTTTAGCTATAAAAGCTGGAATAGCGCGCAGCTGGTGGGGAAAGTGCGCGTCGTGCAGCATATTGCCGGGCGCTCGTCGGCAAAAGAAAAAAACGCGACCCTGATTGAAGCAATTAAAAGCGCGAAGCTCCCGCACGATCGCTATCAAACCACCACTATCGTCAATACCGATGACGCTATCCCGGGTTCAGGCATGTTTGTCCGCAGCAGTATTGAGAGCAACAAGCAGCTCTACCCCTGGTCGCAGTTTATCGTCGACAGCAACGGTGTGGTCCGCAAAGCGTGGCAGCTTAATGAAGAGAGTTCGGCCATCGTGGTGCTGGATAATGACGGCCGCGTACAGTGGGCTAAAGACGGCGCGCTTAGCCAGGAAGAGGTGCAGCAGGTGGTTGCCCTGCTGCACAAGCTGCTCAATAAATAGACACCCGGAAGCCAGGGTTGAGGAACGATTCACGCGGCGTGTAATCAAGGGTACGCCCCTGCCAGTCGTGAACGTGCGCCCCGGCGGCGCTGGCGACCGCATGACCGGCCGCGGTGTCCCAGGTGGAGGTCGGCCCGAAGCGCGGATAAAGCTGGGCCTGCCCTTCGGCGACCAGACAGAACTTCAGCGATGAACCGATTGAGGTGGTCTGGTGTTCGCCAAGCTGCTCCAGATACTCCTGCAGCTCCGGGTCATTGCCGTGGGAGCGGCTAATCACCACCAGCGGCGGACGCGCATCGCGGACCTGAATCTGCTTGCGAACGCCGCACTCCTCTTTCCACGCTTTGCCCTTTTCCGCGCTGTACATCACCTTCATCACCGGCGCGTAGACCACGCCAAGGATCGGCTTCCCGTTCTCAATCAAGGCGATATTGACCGTGAACTCGCCGTTGCGCTTGATAAACTCTTTGGTGCCGTCCAGCGGGTCCACCAGCCAGTAGCGCTGCCAGTGCTGTCGCACCTCCCAGGCCGGCGGGTCCTCTTCCGACAGAACCGGAATATCGGGCGTCAGCGCCAGCAGGCCGCTGATAATCACCTTGTGCGCCGCAATATCCGCGGCCGTGACCGGAGAATCGTCCTTCTTGCTGGCAACGTCCATCGGCTGTTTTCCATCGTAAACTTCCATGATGGCATCGCCCGCGTTCCGTGCTAGCTGACATACTTGTTCTAACATTCTCCACCTCGTCTGGTTACAGTGGCGTTAACTCGTTGTTTTATTTATATCGCATCATTGTGAGTTCCGCTATCTGTGATAACGATGGCGGTTTCCTTCACCGCTTTTCTGGCATGATTCACATTTCTGTAAGCAACAGAATGTAAATACATTTTCTTCTGTGCCATTGCTCATAAAAAAGGACGCCACTGATGATTAAGTTTAGCGCAACGCTGCTGGCCACGCTGATCGCCGCCAGCGTAAATGCGGCGACGGTCGATTTGCGAATCATGGAAACCACCGATCTGCACAGTAATATGATGGACTTTGACTATTACAAAGACAGCGCCACGGAAAAATTTGGCCTGGTGCGTACCGCAACCCTGATTGAGAAAGCGCGCCAGGAAGCCAAAAACAGCGTGCTGGTCGATAACGGCGACGTTATTCAGGGCAGCCCGCTGGGCGACTATATGGCGGCGAAAGGGTTGAAAGAGGGCGATGTTCATCCGGTCTACAAGGCGATGAATACCCTGGACTATGCGGTGGGTAACCTCGGCAACCACGAGTTTAACTACGGGCTCGACTTCCTGCACAAAGCGCTGGCCGGCGCGAAATTCCCCTACGTGAACGCTAATATCATCGATGCCAAAACCGGCAAACCGATGTTTACGCCTTATCTGATTCAGGATACCCAGGTACAGGATAGCGACGGCAAAACGCAGACGCTGCGCATTGGCTATATCGGCTTCGTACCGCCGCAGATTATGACCTGGGATAAAGCCAATCTCAGCGGCAAAGTCACCGTCAACGACATTACCGCAACCGCGCGCAAGTTTGTCCCGGAAATGCGTGAAAAAGGCGCGGATGTGGTGGTGGTCATTGCCCACTCCGGCCTCTCCGCCGACCCGTATCAGGCAATGGCGGAGAACTCCGTTTACTATTTAAGCCAGGTGCCCGGCGTCGATGCCATTATGTTCGGCCACGCGCACGCCGTCTTCCCGAGCAAAGATTTTGCCGGTATTAAAGGCGCGGATATCGCGAAAGGTACGCTGAACGGCGTACCGGCGGTGATGCCGGGCATGTGGGGCGATCATCTTGGGGTGGTCGATCTGGTTCTGAACAACGCCAGCGGCAAATGGCAGGTCAGCGCAGCGAAAGCCGAAGCTCGCCCGATCTACGATGCGGCGGCGAAGAAATCGCTGGCGGCAGAAGACAGCAATATGGTGGCGGTATTAAAAGCCGACCATGACGCCACCCGCGAGTTTGTCGGCAAACCGATCGGTAAATCCTCGGATAATATGTACAGCTATCTGGCGCTGGTGCAGGATGACCCGACCGTACAGGTGGTCAACATGGCCCAGAAAGCCTATGTGGAGCACTATATTCAGGGCGACCCGGATTTGGCGAAGCTGCCCGTACTCTCCGCCGCCGCGCCGTTTAAAGTCGGCGGACGGAAAAACGATCCGGCCAGCTTTGTGGAAGTGGAAAAAGGTCAGCTCACCTTCCGCAACGCCGCCGATCTCTACCTGTATCCCAACACCCTGGTGGTGATGAAAGTGAGCGGTAAAGAGGTGAAAGAGTGGCTGGAGTGCTCCGCCGGGCAGTTCAATCAGATTGACCCCGCCAGCAGCAAGCCGCAGTCGCTGATTAACTGGGACGGCTTCCGCACCTACAACTTCGACGTGATTGACGGCGTGAACTATCAGATCGATATCACCCAGCCGGCGCGCTATGACGGCGAATGTAAGCCCGTTAATCCGCAGGCCGAGCGAATTAAAAACCTGACCTTTAACGGCAAGCCAATCGATCCGAACGCCACTTTCCTCGTCGCGACCAATAACTACCGCGCTTACGGCGGTAAATTCCAGGGCACCGGCGAGGATCATATCGCGTTCGCCTCGCCGGATGAAAACCGCTCGGTGCTGGCGGCGTGGATTGGCGCGGAGTCGAAGAAAAACGGCGAGATCCATCCGGCGGCGGATAACAACTGGCGCCTGGCGCCGATCCACAGCAGCGTACCGCTGGATATTCGCTTTGAAACCTCACCGGGCGATAAGGCCGCGGCGTTTATCAAAGAGAAAGCGCAATACCCGATGCGCCAGGTCGCTACCGACGATATCGGTTTTGCCATTTATCAGCTGGATTTGAGTAAATAATTGCCCGTTCCCCGGTGGCGCTACGCCTACCGGGGCTACCCAGGCATCCCCCTCAGGCTACCTGTCCGTGGTTCGCCAGAACCGCGGGCAGGTTCAGCTCAATCCAGTCCGCCAGCGCCGCCACCTTCTCACTTACCTGCTCACCGAGCGGAGTCAGACTATATTCAACGTGCGGCGGTACCACCGGGTACGACATGCGGTTAAGAAAGCCATCCTGCTCCAGCGCCTGCAACGACTGGGCCAGCATCTTTTCGCTAACGCCGCCGATCTTACGCCGCAGATCGCTAAACCGATGGGTGCCATCGCGCAGGGACACCAAAATCAGTACGCCCCAGCGGCTGGTCACGTGCTTGAGCACTTCCCGCGAGGGGCACTGTTCGGCAAACAGGTTGCCGTTGCGTAGCTGCTCGCTTAGCGTCAGATTCGCCATATTCACACTTACCTTTTTGTACGT
Organism: Klebsiella sp. OBRC7; assembly: GCF_000293135.1. NCBI lineage: Bacteria > Pseudomonadati > Pseudomonadota > Gammaproteobacteria > Enterobacterales > Enterobacteriaceae > Klebsiella > Klebsiella sp. OBRC7. The sequence goes on from NZ_ALNJ01000028.1 coordinate 121,703, forward strand.
ACTTACTAAAAGTTAGTTAAGGTGTTAGCTTACCACAACTGCCAATGAACACGAAGGAGAAGACTTATGATCGCCATTACCGGCGCCACCGGCCAACTTGGCCAGCACGTCCTGGAAAATCTGTTAACTACCGTCCCCGCAGGCCAGGTTGTGGCTATCGTGCGCAACCCGGCGAAGGCCGAATCGCTGAGTCAACAGGGCGTGATGGTTCGTCAGGCCGACTACAGCGATGAAGCCGCGTTGACCGCCGCCCTGCAGGGCGTGGACAAACTGCTGCTGATCTCGTCCAGCGAAGTCGGCCAGCGTGCCGTCCAGCACCGTAACGTAATTAACGCGGCGAAAGCCGCCGGCGTAAAATTTATCGCCTACACCAGCCTGCTGCACGCCGATACCTCCCCGCTGGGGCTGGCGGATGAGCATATCGCCACCGAGAAAATGCTCGCCGACTCCGGCATTGCGTATGCTCTGCTGCGCAACGGCTGGTACACCGAAAACTATCTCGCCAGCGCGCCGCCGTCGATTGAGCACGGCGTGTTTATCGGCGCGGCCGGTAACGGCAAAATCGCCTCCGCCACCCGCGCGGACTACGCCGCCGCCGCCGCTCGCGTTATCGCCGAAGAGGGCCACGCCGGAAAAGTGTACGAGCTGGCGGGCGATGAGGCGTGGACGCTGAGCGAACTGGCCGCTGAGCTGAGCAAACAAAGCGGTAAAAACGTGGTGTATCAAAACCTCAGCGAAGCCGACTTCGCCGCCGCGCTGAAGGGCGTCGGGCTACCTGCCGGTCTGGCGGATATGCTGGCGGATTCTGATACCGGCGCGTCCAAAGGCGGTCTGTTCGACGATAGCTGCACCCTGAGTAAGCTCATCGGTCGCCCAACCACGACGCTGGCAGAGAGCGTCAAAGGCATTCTGTAACTGTTACATAGTGGTTAATTTTTGTAGCATCCCGGCGGGCCATCCTCAATAATGCACGGATGTCCGTCGGGAGTTATCACATGCAAGGCGTACCAGAACAGTTCAGTGATGAAAGAGACAGCGCGCGCTTTCGCCATCTGGCGCAGCTGCCCGGCGTTGAGCTGTACCATGCCCATATCTCCCGCTACGCCTTTGAACCGCACACCCATGAAGCCTTTGGTATCGGCGCGATCGAGCTCGGCGCCGAGCGTTTTCGCTATCGCGGCAGCCAGCACGTGGCTTCGGTCAACTCTATCGTCACCATGAATCCCGATGAACTGCACACCGGCGAGGCGGAGACCGCCGACGGCTGGCGCTATCGGATGATTTATCTCGACCCGGATACGCTGGAAGAGGTGACCGGCGTGCGCCACTGGTGGTTCAGCGAGGTGGTGCGTCAGGATCCCCTGCGCTCCCGGCAAATCGGCAATCTCATCTACGGCCTGTGGCATACTGACGATCCGCTGGCGCAGCAGGGTCTGCTGCTGGATTTGATCGATACCTTCCGCCCGTTTGCCCATCACGCCGCTGCGCTGCCCGAAGCCCGCCACCGCTTCGAGCGGGTGCGCGACTATCTGCACGATAACTATATGCGTACGGTGACCCTCGATGAGCTGGCGCAGGTGGCGGCACTGAGCCCGTACCATTTCCAGCGCCAGTTCAAAGCGCACTTCCACGTTACGCCGCACCAGATGCTGATGGCGATTCGCCTGTGGCGCGCTAAAGCGTTTCTCACCCACGGCATGCCCGCCGCCGACGTCGCTCTCGCCGCCGGGCTGACCGACCAGTCGCACCTGACCCGCGCGTTCACCCGCCGCTACGGCATTACGCCGGTGCGTTATCAAAAGCAGGTTCTCCCGCGCTAATGCGCAACCTCATACAATATTCCCGCTTTTGGCTCGCCTACACTGTCGCCAACAAAAAGAGTAATGGAAGGCGTGATGGTTAGTGGTGTGCTGTACGCCCTGCTGGCAGGGCTGATGTGGGGATTGATATTCGTGGGTCCTTTACTGGTGCCGGAATACCCGGCGGTTTTACAGTCAATGGGGCGCTATCTGGCGCTGGGGCTGATCGCCCTGCCGCTGGCCTGGCTGGGCCGCGTGCGGCTGCGCCAGCTCACCGGGAAAGACTGGTGGACGGCGCTGGGGCTGACCATGATGGGCAACTTAATCTATTACGTCTGCCTGGCCAGCGCGATTCAGCGTACCGGCGCGCCGGTATCGACGATGATTATCGGCACTCTGCCGGTCGTGCTGCCGGTTTTCGCCAACCTGCTCTATAGCCAGCGCGACGGCAAGCTGCCGTGGCGACGCCTGTTCCCGGCGCTGGTCTGTATTGCCCTCGGCCTGGCGTGCGTCAATATCGCCGAGCTGCATCAGGGCTTACCCGATTTCAGCCCGTGGCGCTACGGCTCCGGTATCGCGCTGGCGTTGATCTCGGTGGTGTGCTGGGCCTGGTACGCGCTGCGCAACGCCCGCTGGCTGCGGGAAAATCCGGATAAACCGCCGATGATGTGGGCCACCGCGCAGGCGCTGGTGACCCTGCCGGTATCCCTGGCCGGATATCTTATCGCCTGCGGGTGGCTACACGGCCAGCACGCGGACTTTCCACTGCCTTTCGGTCCGCGCCCGGCGGTGTTTGTCACCCTGATGCTGGCGATCGCTATCTTCTGCTCATGGGTCGGCGCATGGTGCTGGAACGTTGCCAGCCAGCGCCTGCCAACGGTGATCCTCGGGCCGCTGATCGTCTTCGAAACCCTTGCCGGACTGCTGTATACCTTTATTCTGCGTCAGAGCCTGCCCCCGCTTCTCACCTTCAGCGGTATCCTGCTGCTGGTGCTCGGCGTGGTGTCCGCCGTGCGTGCCCGCCCGGAAAAGCCCGCGCTACAGGAGCTGGTCAGCGAGAAAAAATAGCCTGGTATCCTAAAGGGGTATTCCCAGAAACATAAGATGCATTTAAAATACAACTTATATTCTTGATGACGAGGTAACTGCTATGGCTTTCCGTGACCAACCTTTAGGCGAGCTGGCGCTGACGATTCCGCGCGCCTCCGCGCTGTTCCGTCAATACGATATGGACTACTGCTGCGGCGGCAAACAGACGCTGGAGCGCGTGGCGTCGCGCAAAGAGCTGGACGTCGCGGTGATTGAAGCCGAGCTGGCCAAACTGGCGGAAGAGCCGGTAGAGCGCGACTGGCGGGCTGCGCCCTATGCGGACATCATCGATCACATTACCGTTCGCTATCACGACCGGCATCGCGAGCAGCTGCCGGAGCTGATTTTACAGGCCACTAAAGTCGAGCGCGTTCACGCCGACAAGCCCAACGTTCCGAAAGGCTTAACCAAGTACCTGACCATGCTGCACCAGGAGCTTTCGAGCCATATGATGAAAGAGGAGCAGATTCTGTTTCCGATGATCAAACAGGGCATGGGAACGCAGGCCGGCGGTCCTATCAGCGTCATGGAAAGCGAGCATGATGAAGCGGGCGAGCTGCTGGAGGTGATTAAGCACATCACGCAGAACGTGACGCCGCCGGCGGAAGCCTGCACTACCTGGAAAGCGATGTACAACGGCATCAACGAGCTGATTGATGACCTGATGGAGCACATCAGCCTTGAAAATAACGTCCTGTTTCCGCGTGCCCTCGCCGGAAAGTAAATAAAAAGGCGCCCGCAGGCGCCCTCGACATTGTCAGTCTCATTGGCCACCTCGGGTGGCCTTTTTTATGACGGACCGTTGCAGGCAACGTTAAAAACCGCTGCCGAAGATTTTTTATTTCACCAGGCGCTTCTTGCCGGCAAACAGCCAGCCCGCGCCCAGCAGCACAAACCACAGCGGGGTCACCATCAGCGCTTCGCGGGTATCGGCTTCCAGCGTCAGCAGGACTAGCACAAAGACGAAGAATGCCATGCACACCCAGCACATCAGTTTGCCCAGCGGCATCTTATATTTGGACTGCTCATGCAGCTGCGGACGCTTTCTGCGATAGGCCAGATACGAGCACAGGATAATCGTCCAGACGAACATAAACAGGATCGCCGACACCGTGGTAATCATGGTAAACGCCGCGATCACGCTTGGATTGACCATCAGCATGACCACGCCGCCCAGCAGACACATACAGGAGAAGGTCAGGCCTTTCGCCGGTACCGCACGCTTCGACAGCTTGGCGAACATTTTCGGCGCCTGTCCGTCCTGCGCCAGACCGAACAGCATACGGCTGGTGGAGAACACGCCGCTGTTAGCGGAAGAGGCCGCCGAGGTCAGCACCACGAAGTTGATCAGGCTTGCCGCCGCCGGCAGCCCGACCAGCACAAACAGCTCAACGAACGGGCTCTTTGACGGCACGACGGAGCTCCACGGCGTCACTGACATAATCACGATCAACGCAAAGACGTAGAACATAATGATGCGGATTGGAATCGAGTTAATCGCCCGCGGCAGGGATTTCTCAGGATCTTTCGTTTCCGCCGCCGTGGTTCCCACCAGTTCGATGCCCACAAAGGCGAAGACCGCTATCTGGAAGCCGGCAAAGAATCCGCTGATGCCTTTCGGGAACCAGCCGCCGTCATTCCACAGATGGGCGAAAGAAGCTTCTACCCCGGTCGGTGACTGGAAGTGCATCATCACCATCACCAGGCCGACGACGATCAGCGCCACGATAGCGACGATTTTGATCATCGCAAACCAGAACTCCATCTCGCCGAACATCTTCACGGTGGCGAGGTTAAGGCCCAGCAGCAGCAGGATGACCGCCAGCGAGGCGACCCAGTCGGAGAGACCCGGGAACCAGAACTGTGCGTAGGCGGTGATCGCCACCACGTCCGCCATCCCGGTTACCACCCAGCAGAACCAGTAGGTCCAGCCGGTAAAATAGCCTGCCCAGGGGCCCAGCAGGTCGGCGGCAAAATCGCTGAACGACTTGTATTCGAGATTCGACAGCAGCAGTTCGCCCATGGCGCGCATGACGAAAAACAGCATAAAGCCGATGATCATATAAACAAAAATAATTGACGGCCCGGCAAGGCTGATGGTTTTGCCTGAGCCCATAAACAGCCCGGTGCCGATCGCACCACCGATAGCAATAAGCTGAATATGCCGGTTAGTGAGATTTCGCCGCAGCGATTGTTCAGTCGGAGCCTGTTCGTCGGCAGCGACTTTTACCTGATCTACCATGTGATTTTTTCCTGTTGTACCTGTCTGTGTTGTTCGGGCTCTGCTGGCCCTTCATTCGTCTTAACCCTGGAACGAGGGTTTATCGATATTAGGTAAGAATCGGAGGGATGAATACTATGATTTAGATATAATGTTAATTTTATGTTTAAAGTGAGTGTTATATCACTCAGGTTACGCGAAACAGCTCACAAAAATACACCCATTAAGCAGATATGCAATATAAAGCTCCGGAAAACGTTCAACTTAAGGGTTTTACACTATTTAAAGCGGCCTCCTCCCCCGTACGGGAGAGGAAGCACCTGCTGTTTAGATAATATCCAGCAGTTCAACTTCAAAAATCAGGGTGCTGAACGGAGGAATGGATGCGCCCGCGCCGCGCTCGCCGTAGGCCAGGCTGTGCGGAATGGTCAGTTCCCATTTGGAACCCACCGGCATCAGGGTCAGCGCTTCAATCCAGCCGCCGATTACGCCTGTCACCGGGAATTCAGCCGGTTCGCCGCGTGCGACGGAGCTATCGAAGACGGTACCGTCGATCAGTTTGCCGGTGTAGTGGACGCGAACGCGGTCAGTACGCGCCGGGATCGGGCCTTCGCCCTGGGTCAGAACGCGGAACTGCAGGCCAGACTCGGTGCTGTTAACGCCTTCGCGCTCGCGGTTTTCTTCCAGGTATTTCTCGCCATCCGCGGCCATTTCCTGGAAACGCTCGCGACGCACGGCGTCAGCGCGTTCGTGGATTTCGCGCAGCGCGCGGTGAACGGCTTCCACCGGCACCTGCGGCTGTTTACCTTCCAGCGCGTCAGCAATACCGGCGACCAGCGCTTCCGGCAGCAGCCCCTGCAGGCCAGATTCGCTCAGCTGTTGTCCAACCTGCAAGCCGATACCGTAACTTGCCTGTGCTTCGATCGTGTCAAAAGTTGGGGTTGCCATCTTTGTTCCTTTTTTGGTGGGGATTCTCATGCTCCCGGGCCTTCAAATTGCGAAAGGCGGCGAGCGGAGAAAAGAGGTGGGAAGCATATCAGCCATAGCACGACGGGTAAAACTTTGTCGCCTGGATGATGACAAATCTAAGGGAAACAGAAACAATAGAGAGATAAGGTTAACCTCACGAAACATAGCTTTGTCTCGTCCTTCAGGAAGTTAGCCATCTATACCCGTCATACTTTAAGTTGCAGGAGCGTTGGCTTCGCCAGCGCGCCCCAGTCACATAGTTATCTATGCTCCTGGGAACTTACTGGCTTGCCGCGTTACTCGGCCTGCGGCCTCGCCCCTACGGGGCCAGCGCAAGCGCTGTTCAAGGCAAACCTTGTCCTGCGACTTAAATTATTTAGGGTATATACTTTATTTACAGGATAAAAATATGCGGAGCAGGAGGAAAGCCATGCCCGGGCGCTTTGAATTGACATCTACCCTGGCGAAGATCTGGCACGCCCCGGATCATTTTCGCCTCATGGATCCGCTACCGCCGATGCACCGCCGCGGCATCATTGCCGGGGCGCTGCTGGTAATTATCGGCGTTCTGCTCCCTTCCGAGGATAACAGCAGCCCGGTTCAGGCCAGCCGTGAGGCGAACCTCAACCTGCAATCCCAGTCGCAGCCATCTTCCGGCAATCAGGCGGTCCCGCTGCCGCCCATCACCAACACGCCGCCGGTCAACGATGCCGATCAGGTGGCGCCGGTCGCACCGGAGCCGATTCAGGATGAACAGCCGGATCAGCCGCAGCAGCAGACCGCATCTCAGCCTTATCAGGAGCCGCAGTCGACCCCCGGCATCGAGCAGCAGTGGCGGACCTACCGTATTGAATCGGGGAAAACTCTCGCGCAGCTGTTCCGCGACCACAACCTGCCGCCGACCGACGTTTACGCCATGGCCCAGGTGGAAGGCGCCGGTAAACCGCTAAGCTCACTGCAGACCGGGCAGACGGTACAGATCCGTCAGAACGCCAGCGGCGTAGTCACCGGGCTGACTATCGATACCGGCGGCGGCCAGCAGGTGCTGTTTACCCGCCAGTCGAACGGCAGCTTTATTCGCGTCCGTTAAGGCCTCACGGCCGGGTAACTTACCCGGCCTGCTGTGGCGATTTCCCGGATGTTGTCCCCGGCTTATTCACCCACCAGATCCCGGCGCACACCAGCGCCAGCGCAACCGCATATTTCAGTTCAAGAATATTCTCGCCGAGGAAGATGGCCGACAGTACGGTGCCGGCGACCGGGACCACAAAGTTGAACGGCGCAATCATGCTCACCCGGTTATGCTTGAGCAGCACGCTCCATAGCGCAAAAGCGATAGAAGAGAGCAGCGTCAAATAAGCCAGAACCAGCGCAGCAGCGGCGCTGTGAACCTCAAGGGTGCCGCCGGTCAGATAGCCGCCGCCGACGAGTACCAGACCGCCAAACGCCAGCTGCCAGCCGGTCATCACCGTCGGGTCAACCGTCTGCGAAATGCGCTTCCCGTATAGCGTCGCCGCCGACAGGATAAACGCCGCCAGCACCACAAAGCCGTCACCCTGCCAGACAAAGCTAAAATCGCTCAATGAACGATTAACGTTCACCAGCATCACGCCGGCAAAGCCGACAATACAGCCGATGGCTTTGTTGTAGCTCAGCCTGTCATTCTGATAGATAAAGTGCGCCAGCAGAACGCTGAAGAAAGTACCGGTAGCGTTCATAATTGATCCCTTCACGCCGGTGGTAAACGCCAGGCCAACGTAGAAGAAAACGTACTGGATAGAGGTTTGCGTGACGCCCAGTATCGCCAGCTGCCCGCACTGACGAGGATTCAAGCGGGCAATCGGCTTACGCTGCGCCAGCGCGAAGAGCAGCAGCAGCGCGCCGGCAAACAAAAAGCGATAGCCAGCAAAGACGATTTTAGACGGCACATCATCAGTGGCAATCTGAAACAGTTCATAGCCGCTTTTAATCGCCGGATAGGAGCTTCCCCACAGCAGACAGCAGAGGGTTGCGCAGGCATAAGCCACTTTCTTGCGGGAAAAAATCGAGGGTGCGTCCATTCACTTCACCAGAAATAAAATAGTGTTTTATTTTATTATCCAGAAAGTTGCTAAGAATAGCCACCATACCAGGAAAAGATTCGACAAAGACAGAAAAGCAAAACGCCGGCACAAGGCCGGCGTCTCGACGTGAGTTGAGTAAAAATTACTCAGCTACAACGTTAACAACCAGTTTAGCGAAAACTTCGCTGTGAACCTGGAAGTCCACTTCGTGCTCACCGGTGGTGCGCAGAACGCCGTTCGGCAGACGAACTTCGCTCTTAGCAACGGCAACGCCAGCTGCAGTTACAGCGTCAGCGATGTCGCGGGTACCGATGGAACCGAACAGTTTACCTTCGTCGCCAGATTTAGACGCGATGGTAACGGTGCCCAGTGCGTTGATTGCTTCAGCACGTGCGTTAGCAGCGCCCAGAACTTCGGCCAGTTTGGCTTCCAGTTCAGCACGGCGTGCTTCGAAGAATTCAACGTTTTTCTTGGTAGCAGGAACAGCTTTACCCTGTGGTACCAGGAAGTTACGAGCATAGCCCGCTTTAACGTTAACCTGATCACCCAGGCTACCCAGGTTTGCTACTTTATCAAGCAGAATAACTTGCATTACCTTATCCTCTCAAAGTCGTATTAATGGACCGTGACCGATTACTGATGACGATCAGTGTACGGCAGCAGGGACAGGTAGCGAGCGCGTTTGATAGCGCGTGCCAGCTGACGCTGATATTTTGCACGGGTACCGGTGATACGGCTCGGGACAATCTTACCGCTTTCGGTGATGTAGTTTTTCAGCGTAGCGATATCTTTATAGTCGATCTCTTGAACGCCTTCCGCGGTGAAACGGCAGAACTTGCGACGACGGAAATAACGTGCCATATGGCTAGTCTCCAGAATCTATCAATTCAATCTGCTCGGCATGCAGAACCATTTTGCTCAAGCCGTTCTTTGCCTTGTGGCAAGAGATGAACCCTCGAACGATTACTGCGCTACCGACCGTTATACTGTGAGTAATGGCCTGGTTCTGGTGTCCGCTAATTATCACGGGCATCTGGCACCATGCCTGCCGGTGAAAACCGGCTTCCTCCTGCACTGAACGATGCTCAAGCACGAACTGGCAGTGTGGAATTCCTGACGGGCTGACCTTACGAAGTGGAGTCCTGCATACAATGCCGGACAGCTCCAGACGGTTGGTCATCAGGATTACTCTTCAGAATCCCCAGCTTCAGAATCATCTGCGGTTTCGTTGGCGAAATCTTCGCGACGCTCACGGCGCTCGTCTTTCGCTTTAACCATCGGAGATGCTTCGGTAACAGCGTGCTTAGTACGCATTACCATGCTGCGGATAACGGCGTCGTTGAAGCGGAAGTTAGTTTCCAGCTCATCGATCGCTTCCTGCGGCGCTTCAACGTTCAGCAGAACGTAGTGAGCTTTGTGCAGTTTGTTGATCGGATAAGCCAGCTGACGGCGGCCCCAGTCTTCCAGACGGTGGATCGTACCTTCTGCTGCAGTGATTGCACCAGTGTAACGTTCGATCATGCCCGGAACCTGTTCGCTCTGGTCAGGATGGACCATAAAAACGATTTCGTAATGACGCATCGAATTGCTCCTTACGGATTATTCAGCCTCCTGTCTGGGTCAGCCGCGGCCCATGGAGGCAAGGAACGTGTTAAAGGGCGGCTGAAAAATTGACGCGTCATAATACGGGCGAGCGGGGTTTAAGACAAGTGAATTGTGCAAATAATTCGCACTAAGCGCGAAGTGGCCTTAAGTCGGTGATTTAAAATTAATCAACGGCGGAAGCGACAATTTTTTGAACAACTGCATCAGAAATGGTCGCGATATGCCAGACAGGCAGAGATTACACTTAGATCAGAAGCAATCCATACCCCAGGGAAGCGGGTGAACGTCAGGAGCGTCATAAGGAGGTAGGTGATGAAATACATCCTCATAACCATGATGGCAGCGCTTTTGTTGAGCGCCAACGCGCTGGCTGCTATTAAAATCGATGCCCGCCAGGCCCGCAACATGGACGATGTGCAGAGCCTCGGCGTTATCTATATCAACCACAACATCGCCACCGAGCAGGAAGCCGACCAGGCGCTTAGCCAGCAGAGCGATGCTCAGGGAGCGAAGTTCTTCCAGCCGATCCTCATTCATGAACCGGGAAGCGACGGCGCCATTCACGCCAGTGCCGCCATTTACCGCTAGTTTTCCCGGATCGCTGGCTTCTTCCCGTTGCAGGGGGAAGCCAGCGATGGTATTGCCCGGCGGGCATACCCGCACAATCGCGCCTTAATGCAATTGAGAATTATTTTTTCTCGTGACTTATCAGCGCCAGCGTAACCTGATTTAATCACTTTTTAACCGCATGATTATCCGGAGTGCTTCATGGTTCCGCGTTTTGCCACGCTAAGCCGTATCCCAAAAGGGGTTTGGGTTCTTGGCGGCGTTAGCCTGCTGATGGATGTTTCCTCGGAAATGATCCACAGCCTGCTCCCTCTATTTATGGCCGCTACGCTGGGAGCCAGCGTCATTGTTATCGGCATTATCGAAGGCGTCGCGGAAGCCACCGCGCTGATACTGAAGGTGTTTTCCGGCGTCATCAGCGATTATGTCGGCAAGCGTAAAGGGCTGGCGCTGCTCGGCTATGGCCTGGGTGCGCTGAGCAAGCCTCTTTTCGCCATCGCGCCCACCTCAGGCGTGGTGTTTAGCGCCCGGATGATCGACCGCGTGGGCAAAGGGATACGCGGCGCGCCGCGGGATGCGCTGGTCGCCGACGTCACCCCGCCGGAAATTCGCGGAGCCGCCTACGGGCTACGCCAGTCGCTGGATACCATCGGCGCTTTTCTGGGGCCGCTGCTTGCCGTCGCGCTGATGTTTCTCTGGGATAACGATTTCCAGTCTATTTTTTGGGTCGCGGCGATCCCCGCCGTTCTCTCTATCGCTTTACTGGGCTTTGGATTAAAAGAGCCCAGGACGGTGGTCGTCCAGAAACGCACTAACCCCCTGCGCCGCGAGAATCTCAAGAAGCTTTCCACCGCCTACTGGTGGGTGGTGGCTATCGGCTCGATTTTTACCCTTGCCCGCTTCAGCGAAGCCTTTCTGATCCTGCGCGCCCAGCAAATGGCGATCCCGCTGTTCGCTATTCCGCTGGTGATGGTCGCCATGAATCTGGTTTACAGCCTGACCGCCTATCCATTCGGGAAACTATCGGACAGCATGAGCCACAGCAAAATGCTGCAGTGGGGCCTGCTGGTGCTGATCGCCGCCGATATCGTGCTGGCGCTCAGCAGCCACTGGAGCACGCTTTTAGCCGGCGTCGCGCTGTGGGGTATTCATATGGGCATGACGCAGGGTCTGCTGGCGGCGATGGTGGCGCACACCGCCCCGCCTGAACTGCGCGGAACAGCGTTCGGGATGTTCAACCTGATGAGCGGAATCGCCCTGCTGCTGGCCAGCGCAGGTGCGGGCGTGCTGTGGGAAGTTCTGGGCGCCGCCTCGACGTTTTACGCCGGCGCGATAATCTGCGTCGTGACGCTGGTTGGCATGCGCTGCATGCCGTCGGCTTATCAGCAAAACTAAAATGGCTCCGGAGCAGACCGGTTAATTCATCATAAAGATGAAATGCTCCGGAGCACGTGTTTCACTTTTGCCCGTAATAGGCATCTGGCCCGTGCTTGCGCATAAAATGTTTGTCCATCAGCCAGCTATCGATGGGCTTTAGCTGCGGGTTGATCGCGCGAGCAATCCACGCCATCCGCGCCACCTCTTCCATCACCACCGCGTTATGTACCGCATCGTGCGCATCCTTGCCCCAGGCAAAAGGCCCGTGCTGATAGACCACGATGCCCGGCGTATGCAGCGGCTCAACGTCACCCAGCGTTTCGATAATCACGTGGCCCGTGTTCAGCTCATAAGCCTCCGCCACTTCCTGCGCGCTTAACGCCCGGGTGCAGGGAATGTCGCCAAAGAAGTAGTCCGCGTGGGTCGTCCCCAGCGCGGGAATGGCCAGACCCGCCTGCGCCCAGGCCGTCGCGTGCGTCGAGTGGGTATGCACCACGCCGCCAAGGCTCGGATAGCGGCGATACAGCGCCAGATGCGTGGCGGTATCGGAAGAAGGACGATAGCGTCCTTCCACCACGTTCCCCTCGAGATCCACGACCACCATATCGTCCGCTTTCATGGTCTCGTAGGCGACGCCGCTGGGCTTAATCGCCACCAGCCCGCGTTCGCGGTCGATAGCGCTGACGTTACCCCAGGTAAAAGTGACCAGGCCGTAGCGCGGTAAATCCATATTGGCGTCGAAAACCTGCCGTTTCAGCGTTTGCATTATGCCACCTCCAGCAGACCGGCGCTGGCCATCCGCGCCTTCACCCAATCACGCGCTTTCACGACCTCGGCGGCCGGATCGTCGGTCGTTTCGCTCCACATTTCAATTAGATACGGACCGCAGTAGCCCGTCTGCTTGAGCGTTTCGAAACAACGTTCAAAATCGACGACGCCTTCGCCGAACGGCACATTTTTAAATACGCCGGGTTTCGTGTCTTTTATATGCACCGCCACGATATGCCCCATCCCGGCCTGAAGCTCCATCTGTACGTCGTTATCCCAGGCGGAAAGGTTGCCGATGTCCGGATAGAGCTGGAACCACGGATTATTCAGGTAGTGGGCGTAGCCCAGCGCCTTGCTGATCGAGTTCATCAGCGGGTAGTCCATAATTTCCATCGCCAGCGTTACCTGCGCGCGGCTGGCCATTTCAACGCTCTCTTTTAGCCCATCGCGGAAACGACGGCGCGTCTCGTTATTGGCTTCCTGGTAGTAGACGTCGTAGCCGGCCAGCTGGATTACGCGAATCCCCACATCCTGCGCCAGCCGAATCGCTTTGCGCATAATCTCCAGGCCCTGCGCCCGTACCGCGTCGTCTTCGCTACCGAGCGGGAAGCGCCGATGGGCGCTCAGGCACATTGAGGGCACGCGCACCCCGGTTTCCGCAATCGCGTTAACCAGCGCGAAGCGCTGCTCCCGGCTCCAGTCGAGCCGGGCCAGGCGGGCGTCAGTTTCATCGACCGACATTTCGACGAAATCAAAACCGAGCGCCTTAGCCAGCCGCAGACGTTCCAGCCAGCACTCCCCGGCGGGGAGCGCTTTTTCATAGATGCCGAGCGGAATAGGTTTCGACAGCATAGCCGCTCCTTAGCCCCACAGCTGGGCGATCGAACGTTTAAACTGCCGCGCGGCTTCCACCGGGGAAGCGGCGTCGCGAATGCTGCGACCGGCGATAAAGACGTGGATCGGAATCCCCTGGAACAGCGGCAAATCCTCCAGCGCCAGGCCGCCGGTGACGGTGACTTTAAAGCCCATCCCGGACAGGCGTTTGATCGCGCTGATATCCGCCTCGCCCCACGCTACGCCGGCGGCCTGGGCATCGCGGCTGCGGTGATAAACCACCTGCTGAACGCCCGCTTCACGCCACTCCTGCGCCTGCTCCCAGGTCCAGTAGCCGGTCAGTTCGATCTGGACGTCGCCGTTGAACTCTTTCGCTACGTCCAGCGCGCCTTTGGTGGTGTTGATGTCCGCGCAGCAGATCACGGTGACCCAGTCGGCGTTGGCTTCAAAGCACATGCGGGAGAGAATTTTACCGGCATCGGCGATTTTGGCGTCCGCCAGCACGATTTTGTTGGGATAGAGCGCCTTCAGGTCGCGAACGGCGCGTACGCCCTCAGCCACGCAGAGAATGGTACCGACTTCAATAATGTCCACTTCATCGGCAATCAGGCGCGTCGTTTCATACGCGGAAGACATAGATTGGTTATCGAGCGCAACCTGCAACATAGGTAATGACATTTTGGTATTCCTTTTAAACGGCCGCTGCCGTAGCGTTATCAATTAATTCCAGAACTTCCTGCGCGGAGCGGCAGGCGCGTAAACGGTCAAAATTGGCTTCATCTTCAAACAGGTTGACGATCTGCATGATGCCGACTTCCTGATGGGTATTGGCATCCACGGCCGCCATGGTGATCAGGATGTCGACCGGGTCGTTATCCTCATGATTGAAAACCAGCGGCGTTTTCAGCGTAACCAGCGCAAAGCCCGTTTTCTTCACCCCTTCTTCCGGCCGACCGTGCGGCATCGCCAGACCGGGAGCAATCACAAAATAAGGGCCGTGCTGAGCAACGCCATCCAGAATGGCCTGGTAGTAGCGCGGCTCCACGACATCCGCCTTCACCAGTAAATCCACGCTCAGCTTGACGGCTTCCTGCCAGGTGCTGGCGTCGGCCTGTAAAAGGATGGAGTTGTTCTCCACCAGCGAGTCACGTAATTTCATTTGGCGTCCTTACTTCACATCCTGCGGGAAGTGCGCTTTGATCACCTCCAGCAGTTTTGGGCCAAAATCCGCAGGCGAGAGCATGTTGCGCACGCCAACCACGTATTTGTTGCCGGAGACGCTAATCTCACCAGCGATATGGGTGGAGGCGATAATGATGTCCGCGCCGCTGAGTTCACTCTTGTATTCGCCTACCGCGCAGCTGTTCACCGTGTGATCGATATTTGACTGGGTCAAAAACTGGTCCACCTTCATCTTCATGATCATGGAACTTCCTTGCCCGTTGCCACATACAGCCAGAATACGTACGGTCATAGTCAAAACTCCTTATTGAGCAGAGGCATCTGCCAGTTGTTTTTCCGCGTCCTCTTCAGCGCGCAGCGTGCGCCCTGCAAAGAACATATAAGCCAGTGCAATAATGATGATGACGGCCATAAACGCGATACCGATGGAGGCGAAGCCCTGCATCATCGGCGGCGCCAGAATTGACCAGTCCGCCATGCCCATCCAGGCGCTCATGCCGGTCAGCTTCACCGCCCAGACGCAGCCAAAGATTTCGATCATGCCCATCACCAGACAAATCTTGAGCGCCGCGCGCCAGCCGCCAAAGTGGTTAGCAAAGACGCCGATGGTGGCGTTGGAGAAAAACATCGGGATAAAGCCCGGAATAATCAGAATGGAAGAGCCGAAGCCGACCAGAATACCGACGGCGATCAGCTGGCCGATGGTGCCCCACATAAAGCCCCAGACAACGGCGTTTGGCGCAAAGCTATAGATCGCCGCACAGTCAATGGCCAGTACGGCGCCGGGAATCAGGCGCTGGGAGATACCGTTGAACGCCTCGGAAAGCTCGGCGACGAACATGCGCACGCCCTGGGTGATAATGAAAATCGCGACGGCGAACGAGAAGCCCGTTTGCAGGATATAGACCGTCCAGTGGGTGTTACCCGCCATCGCCTGTACGGTGTCGATGCCGAAGGAGAGCAGAATCGCGCCGAAGAAAATGGTCATCACGATGGCCGTGGAGACGATGTTGTCGTGAAAGATGTTCAGCCAGCCCGGCAGCTTAAGATCCTCAACGCTCTCCTCTTTTTTGCCCAGATACGGGGCGACCTTGTAAGCAATCCATGAAGCGAACTGCTGCTGGTGTCCGATGGAGAAGCCGCAGCCGTCGGTCACTTCCTGAGTCGGCTTATACATCATGTTCGAGGTAATGCCCCAATAGAGCGACACCAGTACCGCCGTACAGATGATGGTCGACCACATCGGGTAGCCGAAGATGTAAAAAGAGACGGCAATCAGCCCCGCCTGCTGGAACATGATGTGTCCGGTCAGCATGATGGTGCGAATACCGGTAATACGCCGCAGCAGGACATAACAGATATTCAGCGCCAGGGCTAACAGCACGGCATAGCCCACCCAGCTGTAGGCGTCGCCCATGCGTTCGATCGTGGCCATCATTGACGCGTAAGTATCGGAGATAGCGCCGTTAATGCCATAAACCTCAGACATTTTCGCCACGACCGGCTTAAACGTGCTGGTCAGAATGCCGGAGCCGGCCTGCAGCAGCATAAAACCGATAATGGTTTTAATCGTCCCTTTAACAATAACGCTGGCGCTTTTGCGCAGCAGGATATAGCCCAGGCAGGTCACAATACCCAGCAGCAGCGGGGCGTTGGTCATAACCTGGTTAAAGAACACGGTAAAGATGTGGTAGAGAATCTCCATAACACACTCCAGAAGGTGGACGCTCTGAACGCACGCTACGCCCAGGTTGGTTGTTGCAATCACTCTAATAATCAAAAATAATCACAACAAGATTATATTTGATTAAATGTGACGCACGCCGCAAATAATCACACAATCCGCCATCGTATTAATTCTCATTTCTACAAAATGTAAAATAGTATATTTAAATCAATGAAATAAAACATAACTCATGTCATAACTTCAGCCTGCCCCTCTTTTTACCCTCCGCGATTCCCCTCATGAAGGGCAAATTTCAGGATTGCAATCCTGAACAAACGGTGCCAGTATTCGTCAAAACAAATCACATCGTGATTACTTTTGATAATATGTGAGGGAAAAACAAATGAGTAAAGTACAAACCATCACCCGCGAATCATGGATCCTGAACACTTTTCCGGAGTGGGGTAGCTGGCTGAACGAAGAAATTGAACAAGAGCAGGTTGCGCCGGGCACCTTTGCTATGTGGTGGTTGGGTTGTACGGGCATCTGGCTGAAATCCGAAGGCGGAGCCAATATCTGCGTCGATTTCTGGTGCGGTACCGGCAAGCAAAGCCACGGGAACCCGCTGATGAAAACGGGCCACCAGATGCAGCGTATGGCCGGCGTGAAGAAGCTCCAGCCAAACCTGCGCACCACTCCGTTTGTTCTCGATCCATTCGCTATTCGCCAGATCGACGCCGTACTGTCCACCCACGATCATAACGATCATATTGATGTGAACGTGGCTGCCGCGGTCATGCAGAACTGCGCCGAGGACGTGCCGTTCATCGGCCCGCAAACCTGCGTCGACCTGTGGATGGGCTGGGGCGTTCCAAAAGAGCGCTGTATCGTAATGAAACCAGGGGATGTGGTTAAAATAAAGGATGTTGAAATCCACGCGCTCGACGCTTTTGACCGTACGGCCCTAATCACCTTACCCGCGGATCAAAAAGCCGCAGGCGTCCTGCCGGACGGAATGGATCAGCGCGCGGTGAACTATTTGTTCAAAACGCCGGGCGGCAACCTGTATCACAGCGGCGATTCCCACTACTCCAACTACTACGCGAAGCACGGTAACGAACACCAGATCGACGTGGCGCTGGGTTCCTATGGCGAGAACCCGCGCGGTATCACCGACAAAATGACCAGCGCCGATATCCTGCGCATGGCCGAGTCGCTGAATGCTAAAGTGGTAATCCCGTTCCATCACGATATCTGGTCAAACTTCCAGGCCGATCCGCAGGAAATCCGCGTTTTGTGGGAGATGAAAAAAGATCGTCTGCAGTATGGCTTTAAGCCTTTCATCTGGCAGGTGGGCGGAAAATTCACCTGGCCGCTGGATAAAGACAACTTCGAATACCATTATCCGCGCGGATTCGACGATTGCTTCACGATGGAACCGGACCTGCCCTTTAAGTCGTTCCTGTAAGGCTTCTCCGGCGGGACCGCCCGCCGGAAATTATCCCCGTCAGCATTAGTATTTTCACCTGATTTCAAATATCATCTTTGCTTATCACTTTTAATCGGATTTGCTCATGACGGAAGCGCAAAGACATCAAATTTTACTGGATTTGCTGGCACAAACGGGATTTGTCACCGTGGAGCAGGTGATTTCCCGGCTGGGAATTTCTCCGGCGACGGCACGACGCGATATCAACAAACTCGACGAAAGCGGCAGGCTGAAAAAAGTCCGCAACGGCGCCGAAGCCATCAGCGAGCAGCGACCGCGCTGGTCGCCAATGAATATTCACCAGGCGCAAAACCACGATGAGAAGGTACGGATTGCACGTGCGGCTTCGCAGCTGGTCAACCCTGGCGAAAGCATCGTCATTAACTGCGGCTCTACCGCATTCCTGCTTGGACAGGAGCTGTGCGGCAAACCGGTACAGATCATCACCAACTATTTGCCGCTGGCCAACTATCTGATCGATCAGGAACACGACAGCGTCATCATTATGGGCGGGCAGTATAACCGCAGCCACTCTATCACCCTGAGCCCGCAGGGCAGCGAAAACAGCCTGTATGCCGGGCACTGGATGTTCACCAGCGGCAAAGGGTTGACCGCCGAAGGGCTGTATAAAACCGATATGCTGACGGCAATGGCGGAGCAAAAAATGCTTAACGTCGTCGGCAAACTCGCGGTCCTGGTCGACAGCAGCAAAGTCGGCGAACGCGCCGGAATGCTCTTTAGCCAGGCCGGGCAAATCGACCTGGTGATTACCGGTAAACAGGCGGATGAGGCGATCCTCAAGCAGCTTGAGGATCAGGGCGTACAGGTGATTCGCGTTTAAAGATGACGTTGAAAAAAGTCCACCGTCGCGGCTAACGCTTCCGGCGTAATGCGGTGGCGGACGCCTTTCTGCCAGAGGCAGGTTAAATTGTCGGCCAGCGCGTTTTGCTGCAGCGCCTGCTGCAGGCGGAAGGTTTCCCCCGGCGGCACGACATCATCTTCATCGCCGTGCCAGAGCAGCAGCGGGCGGCTGGCCAGGGTCGCCAGCTGCTGGCTGACGTCCCATGCCACCAGCTGTTCTGCATCGAACGAAGGTGAAGGGAAAAGCGCCTGCGAGAGCGAACTGAAATAGCCTGACCCCATCAGGCAGGCTACGCTTTTCAGCTCCGGGTGGTGGGTCATAATCCCTAATGCCGTCATTCCGCCCATCGATGCGCCTGCCACCGCCAGCCTGTCGTCAGCCAGCCATCCCCGATCCCGAATCGCCTCCTGTAGTGCCGGAAATTCAATAAAATTGTTCATCAGAATCGGCCAGAAACGCTGCATTCGCCCCTGTTCGTCTCCCCGGTAGCGCGCGCCATGTTCCGCTGCATCAGGCATAATCACCCGAAACCCCGCCTCTGCAAGCGCAACGGCAAAATAGCTGTAGACCAGCTTAGAAGAGGTAAAACCATGATAAAAGACAATGCAAGGCAGCGCCGTAGCCGCGGCGCCCTGCGGGTACGCATGGAGAACCTCCCCACCCGCAAGGTTACGCATTTCT
Organism: Klebsiella sp. OBRC7; assembly: GCF_000293135.1. Taxonomy (NCBI): domain Bacteria; kingdom Pseudomonadati; phylum Pseudomonadota; class Gammaproteobacteria; order Enterobacterales; family Enterobacteriaceae; genus Klebsiella; species Klebsiella sp. OBRC7. The sequence continues at coordinate 140,875 of NZ_ALNJ01000028.1, forward strand.
AGTGCAATCATTTACCATCTCCTTTCTCTCAAGTGATGTTATGTTATTACTCAAGTCGCTCGTTCGCACATGATTCATAATCTTGAGAACCAGATTACGCTTTCACGATATTTTCATTCGAAAATCGCGTACGGGATAACAATTTGGGAACATTCCCCGGAAATGACATTCAGGCTACCACTACACTATGACTAACAGGAAACGAGATATGGTTATGCGTAGGTTTGCACCGTGGTTAATGGCAATCGCTTTAACCGGCTGTAGCGCCCTACAGGGGACGCCAAAGGCGCCGCCGCCGGCAACCGACCATCCACAAGAGATCCAGCGTAATCAGACAGCGGGTCTGCAGAAGATGGGGACGGTGAGCGTATTAATGTACGGCTCACCGATGGATGTCGAGGCTGCGCTAAAGGTCAAAGCTGAGGCGGCTAAAGCGGATTACTACGTCATCATAATGATTGATGACACCATGGTTCCGGGCCAGTGGTATTCGCAGGCAATTTTGTACCGTAAATAGCGGTCAACCTTTAAGCCAGCTTTACACTGCTTTGCATCCATTCACGTTCTCCTGTGCATAATAACGTTCGGCCAGCTGTAACCTGGCAGAACGTTAGCAACGGACTGCCCTCAGGACTATGTGAAATGGAGCTGACGATGAAACGAACTTTTACCCTACCCAGCCTGATGTTGACCACCGTCACGGCCAATACTTCCGCGCAGTCAGCGGA
>NZ_ALNJ01000029.1:0-7125 GCF_000293135.1 Klebsiella sp. OBRC7
TGCAGCTCCATCAGCAAAAGGGGATGATAAGTTTATCACCACCGACTATTTGCAACAGTGCCCACGAAACCTCAAGGCATGGGATGGATTAATGATCTCAAAGTTTGCAAGGCTGAAATAGATAGTTATGTAGCTAAAACAGCTGAAGCCTCAGGAAGAGGAAGAGGTAATATTGAAGACCAAATCCGTTCAATTAATGAGTTAATTAAAGGATTAGAGATTTTAACTGCGCAAAATCTCCCACTTCCAGAACCGCCTCCTGGTGCTCTCCCATATCGAAATTTAAAAAGTGAGTTAGTTGAGTTAAATAATGAGCTAACAAGATGTTTGAAATTATTCTCAGATTCAGTTAGTAATGGGGAAAAGTTAATTCGCGATGCAAAAAACGATTTAAAAACACAAACGTTTAATTATTTAGTAAGTTTTTTGATGAGTTTTTCAAGTCGAACAGCGACAAGGGATCGATTACATATTTTCACGACGAATTACGACAGGATAATTGAAGCAGGAGCTGAAATAGCAGGTATTCGACTAATTGACAGATTTGTTGGTACTATAGCGCCTATTTTCAGATCTTCGCGACTAGAAGTCGACTATCATTATAATCCACCGGGTATTCGTGGTGAACCAAGATATTTGGAAGGTGTGGCGCGCTTTACTAAATTACATGGCTCATTGGACTGGTATACTACCGAAGGAGCCATAAGGCGATTTGGATTACCTTTTGGTGCGAGTTCGGTGGAACCCTTTTTACAAGTGGAGGCTGCTGGAGCAGCGAACTATCATCAATTAATGATTTATCCAAACTCGGTTAAAGACCGAGAAACATCAGAATACCCTTATGTTGAACTATTCAGAGACTTAGCATCTGCAACATGTCGTCCTAATAGTACTTTGGTAACATATGGTTATAGTTTTGGAGATGAACATATAAACCGTGTTATTATTGACATGCTGACAATACCCTCAACGCATATAGTAATAATTGCCTACGGCGATCCACTCGGTAGAATTATGCGCTTTGTAAACGAAAGTGGAAGAAAAGCTCAAATATCTTTATTACTTGGTGACCACTTTGGAGATATCAAGAATTTAGTGGATTTTTATCTTCCTAAAGCAGCGATAGACAGATCATCAATTCGTATGGCAGAACTATTGAAATCAAGGGGTTTATATCGTACAACAATTTCAAATAATAGCGAGGATGCTGAATGAACTCATTTCCGATTGAACAAGGTGAGCAACTCAGGGTCGGCACTGTAGATTTTGTTTCACCTAATGAAATTAGAGCAATATTAGAGATTGACTCACCTGATACTGTTGCTTTGAATGCAGGAACGCCTAGAAACTTTCCAAGAGTAAACAGTTATGTATTAATATCATGTGATAATGGTTACTTAGTTGGGCAAATAGAGTGGCTTGCTGTAGAACATTCGCCTTATCCAAAACAAAGAGATGTTCAAGAATTTGGTTTAGTAAATCTACCATTCCCCCGAAAAAAAATAAGTTTGAATCCGGTGGGAATGCTTAAACGTTTGTCCAAAGATGGTACTGATTATTTCAGATTTCAACGAGGTTCTGAATCGTTTCCTTCTATTGGGGCTGCTATTTTACTACCGACAGATTTACAACTTAGATCAATAGTCGAATCTGGAAATAATAGGCGAGTGATCATTGGACAAAGTCCACTTGCGAACAATGCAAATGTAGCTGTAGATCCTGATAGATTATTTGGTCGTCATATAGCAGTGCTCGGAAATACTGGTAGCGGTAAGTCTTGCTCTGTATCTGGATTAATCCAGTGGTCACTCGAATCTGCATTGGAATCACAAATAAAACCAAATGCCAGATTTATCATCCTAGACCCCAACGGCGAGTATGCACGTGCTTTGGGGCCAACGACGAAATTTAAAGGTAGAGTATTTAAGGTTGAGGCTGAAGGCAGTGAAAACCAATTACAAGTACCCTCATGGTTTTGGAATAGTTCGGAGTGGGCATCATTCACGCAAGCAAGTCCTAAAGCACAACTTCCATTACTAAAACGCTCCTTGAGAGCAATGAGAAATGAAGAATTTGATTTACAAAAGAATATAGATATAGAAGTTAAAAAATACCTAGGTACAATTTTGGTTTCTTTAAAAGCGGATAAATCTAAAGGAGCAGCGGCACTTAATGATTTCCCTGGAGCCAAAAATCTTTTGGCTAAAATTAATATTTGGCGTCAGAGTCTGGAAGAATACAAAGCGAGATTAACTACACCATGCCCTGAGCTAGATAAATTAATCATCTCTATTCAAGATTTTTGTGGGCAAAGAGAAGGCAGATATCCAGATTACAATGCTAAAGTTAGCGCAGTTGATAACATCATAAATGGAGTGTTATCTTCATTTCAGAGCCTTGGAGGCGATGAGTGTGAACTCCTTCCTAAAAACGAGGATATCCCCGTCCCTTTTGACGGAAATAATTTAGTCTCCTATTTAGAGGCGTTAGCACAAGAAAATGGTAGCGAGCAATATGTTGAATATCTAGTAGCTAGAATACGCACAATGCTTGCGGATACAAGAATGAAACCCATAACCAATGACTCAGAGCATAGAGTTGACTTGGCTAATTGGTTAGAAACATATATTGGGAAAGATGGTGATGGTGATAGCTGCGTTTCAATTATTGATCTTTCTTTAGTACCAACTGAAATTACTCATCTTGTGACAGCTGTCATTTCAAGAATTATTTTTGAATCATTGCAACGTTATAGACGACTATATAACAAATCTTTACCTACGGTACTTGTTGCTGAAGAAGCACATACATTTATTAAACGGTATCGTGAGGACAGTGAAAATCAGGATGTCGCAGCTGTTTGCTGTCAAGTATTTGAGAAAATTGCACGAGAAGGCAGGAAATTTGGTCTCGGTATGGTTATTTCTTCGCAACGACCATCAGAATTATCACCTACAGTTTTATCTCAATGTAATACTTTTCTTCTGCATCGAATTAGCAATGACAAAGATCAGGAGCAAGTTCATAAAATGGTACCCGACAATTTGCGAGGATTACTCCGTGAATTGCCTTCATTGCCATCTCAACATGCAATACTGATGGGCTGGGCATCTGAACTTCCTGTCTTAGTTAAAATGAAAAATTTGACGAAAGAGCAGCAACCCCATTCTGATGACCCTGATTTCTGGGATGTTTGGACAAGAAAGGATGCTGATGGGAAATTGGTCGAGAGAACGGCCAATTGGGAAGCTGTTGTAAAGGAATGGCAACAAAATTGAACTGAAGTAGGATGTGAAAACGGGAGGGCAGATCGGAATTGAAGGAACTTTATGCAATCAATCTACTTGGTATTGCGTTCCATCGACCATCAGCCCCATGATCATTGGAGTAGCTGTAAATGCAGCACCTAATAATTAAAATAAAACAATAGGTTAACCTATTAACGTGGTTTTTTACATCGTTGGCCCTCAAACCCCTAAAATCAGAAAAGTATCTTTCCAGACCTGTCAAATGGAAGCATTAACAAATCAGTTAACAAAACGGACAATATAGTAAAAAGTGGCTGGTAAGCATACTAACCACCTGATAGGCAGGTAGCAGCATAAAAGGGGAACCGAGTAATGAAAGGCTGTATCACCCGAAAAAGGTGTTTTCAGAGATGCACTATATGATGGAATAACAAGTTTTTGCAGATACTACCGGCGTAGAGGATGTCCCGAACACCTATAGCTGGAGTATCGATATTCACGGCATAATACGAATAAACCGAATGGGATATAAATATGGCAATTATTTTGGGTGTTTTATTTGTGATAACATTAACACTTAGCATCTATCAGTTGCGGAAGATAAGAAGACTATCATCCCGAATTAACACATTGGAATCCGTTATCCTGGGTGAACGGACGGGAAAGACAATTCCTTATGAATCGTTGCACCTTCTCAATATTTTGAGATTACAGGCACGACAATGGACTAGTTCGGAGGAAAATCCCGCTTTATTAACTATCCGGCCAGTTTGTATTGAACTGCTGGATGATTATATGTCTAAACTTTTAGCTTCTATTCCAGAATTGAATTTGATGATAGAACCTCGTCCTTCATATGCATCGCTATACAGTATCAATTCTGTAATGTTCTACATCGATAGTGAGAAACATGAAAAGTTGCCTATTCGCTTTCATTGCGCCAATCAAGACCTGGCAGAGCGCATTGCAAACTTGTTGCTATCGAAGGGCATTGAAGCTCGCGCAGCGATTGAAATGTCACACGTAGATTAGCCTGATATAAATAGATGGGCATTCTGTCCGGGTTGTTTATGCAGCCCTGTTTACAATGCACTGAATAAAACGGACAGCAATAACATAAGCCGTTAGCAAAAATCCCTCAATCAGAACCGTGGAAACAGCGACAGTCGTAAAATCCGTTGTTAGCTTGATCGCTGCTACTATCACCAGTCCGCCAAAAAGAATGCAGCGGGTAGCGATAGTTTCACGTTGAAACCAGCTAAAGAAAGCGCCCGCGATAATGACCAGGGAACAGTAAATCGAAAAAAGAAGTGTCATCATATTCTGTTATCCTATCTAACACAGAAAAAACTGGCCCGAAGCTTTTGAAACATATATGGAAATCAATCAGAGCACGTCTAACGAGCACGGTCTTATATATTCAATAACTATACATGTTGCTTATCATCATAAATGGATTTGGTATAGAGTGGCCAAAGAAAAAGGTAACAACAGTGGCAAGGACAACACAGGCTAACAATATCCACTCAAACTTTTCTGGAATGAATAATACCCGGATGGAACCTGCTGCGATAGTGCCACCAACTAAACCACCAATCAACGCTTCAGAAATTGTTGATAGTTCCATAAATTAAGTCTCCTGGTGTTTGGAGGGCTTCGGGAAGTTGCACCAGCTTATTCGCCAGACGCGTCCACTCACGTTAATAATAAAATCTGTCAGAAAACAACTCTACCAGAACCGTTGAAACTTCGATAAAAAAAGGACGCTGTTTTGAGGGCGTTTTCTATGCAAGTTATTTACAATGTTTCAGGCAATTACTTCACTACCGTAAGTTTTCGTTCGACAAACATTCAGATCCCATAGTTTGCGCTGGAACTGACCTATGTGGACGAGATCTGCTGTAGGTCTGTAGGGATTGGGGGCCATAGAGTAAATCTGGCATTTTTAGCTATAAAGTAATGATTGGGCTACACGTATGTAGGTTTTAAGGTTATGTTATCTCTGCCTCGTAATTCTGCGAGCACCTCATTAGGGAATAATATGAGTAACTTAAACCACATGGATAGAACCGTAACACAATACGTAAACACTAAAGTATTAGTGGCGCGTTTAGTACATCTTAGCGCCACTATCAGAAAGCTTGAATCCTACCAATCGTCATCTTGGGCAGATAGAGCTCTCCATGATTTATATGCAGAACTTCAGCGAATTTGGCCACAGGTGGAAGAGTATTATACTCAGATGCCAACATACCAAATGGAACGTGAGTTTTACGCTGAACTCGTGCAAATAAAGATAAAGGCTGAAGAGTACCTACGTAGAACTAAGCAGGAACAATAAAACAATTCGTTTTTGGGGAGCCCGGTGGGCTCCTTTTTTGTGATGGTTCAATCCGGTGACGTGGGGTTACCGAGCTGGCGCATTCCCACGATTCGCACCTGATGGATTACCGGTTTTACTTGGTCAGTTCTAACCGGCGCTGATAACGCTCCCAGCGCATGACGAGATTCGCCGGGTCTATCGGACGGCAAAGCCCGGTAATCACATGGCCATCGTATTGCTGCAAATCGGGATCTTCGGCCTGCGCGACAGGGTCAACGTGGACGGTCAACGTCTCCGGGCAAATGGCAAGGACGTTGTCGTCAAACAGCCGGTGCAGATCGATACGAAGCAGCAAGCCATTACTCCAGTGATCCAGACCACCAGCACTATGCTCTACCAGGTGTGCGGCCTCTGTCCTGCGGCGTAAGCTTGCTCCTGTAATCACGCAGCGGTCGTTACAGTTTCGACGGACGGTAGCAGCGAAATCAGCCTGATCCGGCCTGGTCACCACGCAGGTTGTAGAGCCTTCACGTTTAGGGTGCGCCAGGGGCGCAACAGACGGTTCCTGCATGGAGACGCGGGATTGTTCAACTTCGACGGAGATCAGGGCTGGCTGGGGTGCTGGCTGCGATTCTCGCACTACATCGTGCGTAATGCCGTTGGTTTCCGCTTCTTTAAGCTTTCCGACCTGGCTTGCTGCGGCCAGCGCACGGTCACGCGCTTCCTGCTTTTCTTCCTTCGTCCATTTACGTTTGGCAGGTTCGTGTGTGGGAGCCGGGAGATTATCTGGTTCATTGACCGGCACAGGGTCAACCATCTTTTTGCCTTGCATTGACTCAGCCATAAACCGGCGAGCCAGCACATCAGCGCGTAGTCCCGTATCGCGATGCTCATAAAGATAGGTGCGAAATTCCGTCACACGTCCGCCCACCAGCTTAATGGCCTCACTCATTCCGGCCTTGTTGATGGAAGCGCTACTGGTTTTCAGGTTGGGCAAACCGTACTGACGTGGGTTTTCTTTCTGGGTGCTTTCAGCGCCGGTCAGACGGCTCTCTCTGATTTTTCCATTATGCCGGGTCGGTGAATCGCCATTCGGATGTTCAGGAGATCGCCAGGTGTCTGCGGGAGGCGTATACGTTGTACCGTTCTTCTGGGCCATGTAGGGGTCGGTTCCGGCTGAGGGCGAAATGACACCCTAAGCGTTAGCTCTGTGTCGTTGCACGATGTCAGCGACGGTATTCTTGCTGATACCGAGCTCGCGTGCGATCCAGCGATAGCTGCGTCCCTCGGCCCTCATCGCAACCACCTTAGGCAAAAGTCGGTCTGATTTTGGTCGCACTCCGGCCTGACGACCAAGCCTCTTACCACGTGCCTTCGCAACAGCAAGGCCTGACTTGACCCGCTCGCTGATGAGATCCCGCTCAAACTCCGCAATGCCGGAAAGAAACGTCGCCAGCATTCGTCCATACGGCGACGAAAGATCGAACGCCATTCCATTCATGGCTATCACGGAAACCTTCCAGTTCTCCAGTTCACGTAGCGTATTGAGCAGAT
>NZ_ALNJ01000030.1:0-136685 GCF_000293135.1 Klebsiella sp. OBRC7
GCGATAAAAAGTGTCTGGAAATATAGGGGCCAATCCACTGGTCGGCGACAACAGGTGGAATAAACAGCGTTATGGTGCAGGATCTGCTGACAGAGAGTGTGGAAAAGCGCTTTGGCAATACGCTTTACCTGCCACATGCCGTTGAGTGGCTGACCGATAATGGCTGTTGCTACATAGCGGACTCAATAAGAACGTTCGCCACCTCACTCAGGTTCATCGTGTGTACGACGCCAGTGCGCAGTCCGGAGAGCAATGGGATGGCTGAATCGTTCGTTAAAACGTTCAAGCGTGACTACGTGTATGTTAATGACCTGCCGGATGCCATGACAGTGATGTGAAAACTGACGGAATGGATGGAAGACTATAATAACTGGCATCCCCATAAAGGGCTGAAAATGCAGTCACCAAGGGAATACAGAAGTTCGCTGCTAGCTATAAATTAACCGTGTCCGTTTTAGCGGGGGCAACTCCACAAAGAGGACGTGGAGCTAAAATATTTGCACGGATAAAAAACCATACTTAACTATTAGTATTACATTAAAAAAATACGGACTCTTTATCAGCAGTCCGCTAAAGTCTATTCAAGGAAAAAACATGTGGCATATCAAGCATTAAAAATTAGTATATAGTGGCAGATTTTATCAAGGTATATATTCCTATAGATACCCTAAAATGATTATCTATTAATCCCCTAATTTAGCGGTCATATGCACTCGATTACCAGTATACGCAGAGAGAATTTTGTATGACGTTTGTGCTTCTTTTGCTTTAGCAGCAATTTTTGCTTCTGCACTGTCAAGAGTGGAAGCAGTTACGCTGACCGTCTGCGCCATACCAGAGAATGAGACAACAGAGAGAAAACCAGCTGCTGCGAGAAGTTTGATATTTTTCATAGTGATAACCCTAGTAAAGTTAATGTTCATCATAAGAGCATACTGCTCGTTTCCTGTTGATGAGCATTAAAAACCCTGCAACTACTATAGGGTCAATACTTTTTATTGTATTTTTTATATAGCGCTGACTGTCTTGAACATCCACTTATCGAGAAATTTTTCTTAAACAATAAAATTCACTCATAATCAATAAGATATGGCAATTTTTATATCGTTTTACACTGAAGATATTTTTTCTTACCCCATTTATATAGGTTTCAAAATATGTCTTTGCAGGTAATTGGAGGCTGGAACTCACGCATTCCTATCCCCTTCCCTTCAAACAACTCTAGCTTTACTCTGATCAAAAGAATAAATACCCAGACATTAAATCACGTGACATGAAATGCCAAAACTGTCTAAATAAACTGGACTGACCCCAGGATTAGATATAACCTTCAATTAGTAATGTCGGTTGGTTTTTCTTCATATTTCCCGTTTCGCCAGCCTGCTGGAAATTCAGCTGGAGTCTGGTAATCCAGCGATGAATGTGGACGGCACTCGTTATAATCCTGCCGCCAGTCATTAATCGTTTTCCTGGTGTGAACTGATCCTACCCACGTAATGTGGACACGGCCCTAAGCAAGGTTCTGGTTTTCAAATTGTTCAGGACTGAGCCCACCACAGGCACTGTGGCGACGCCAGCGATTGTAATCGCACTCAATATAATTAAATACAGTTGTTCTCATCATTTCCCGGCTGATAAAGCGTTCACCGTGGATGCATTCCACTTTCAGCGAGTGGAAGAAGCTTTCCACACACGCATTGTCGTAACAGCAGCCTTTCGCGCTCATGCTCCCGCGCAGATTATGCCGCTTCAGCAACGCCTGATAGTCCGCTGAACAGTACTGGCTGCCACGGTCAGTATGAACAATGACATTTTTCGGGCGTTTACGCCGCCACAGCGCCATCTGCAACGCATCGCAGGTCAGTTGTGCCGTCATTCGCGGTGCCATTGACCAGCCGATGACAGCTCGCGACCACAGGTCAATCACCACTGCCAGATACAGCCAGCCTTCATCGGTGCGTAAGTAGGTGATGTCTCCCGACCACTTCTGATTCGGGCCGCTGGCGTAAAAGTCCTGCTTCAGCAGGTTCTCAGACACAGGCAAGCCATGCTCACGATAACTGACCGGGCTGAACTTGCGGGCTGCCTTTGCCCGAAGCCCCTGGCGACGCAGGCTGCCAGCTATCGTTTTGATGTTGTAGGCCGGGAGCTCATCCGCAAGCCGTGGCGCACCATACCGTTGTTTTGCATCAGTGAATGCTCTGAGAACCGCGGCATCACAGGCCAGACGGAACTGCTGTCGCGTGTTTATCTGATGACGCCGGGAGCACCAGGCATACCAGCCGCTACGGGCCACGCGCAGCACCCGGCACATGGCTTTGATGGTGAACTCAGCCTGATATTTTTCGATAAAAACATACTTCATTTCAGGAGCTTCGCGAAGTATGTCGCGGCCTTTTGGAGAATAGCCAGCTCCTCTGCCTGCTCCGCAAGCTGGCGTTTAAGCCGGGCATTTTCAGCATCCAGTTCGCTTTCGCGTGCAGATGATGTCAGTTGTTGCTGTTGTTTTTTTCGCCAGCCATAGAGTTGCGATTCATACAAACTGAGTTCGCGGGCAGCGGCAGCGACGCCAATGCGTTCAGCAAGCTTCAGAGCTTCCTGGCGGAATTCGGGAGTGTGCTGTTTACGCGGCTTTTTACTGACGGTTACTGATTTAGTCATGTGAGCTACCTCTGGTTGAGAGTTTACTCACTTAGTCGCGTGTCCACTATTGGCGGGTATCTGTGCCAACAGCTCTCAGGCCAAGGGCCGCGTTAAGCGCGCCAACCTGACGCTGCAGGAGCGGCTGGTTAAGGAGATGTGCCTGGAGAATATCACCTGCATTGATGCCGCCAACGCCTGGATCGAAACGTTCATCAGCGACTTCAACCACCGCTTTGCCAGACTGGCAAAATACCCGAAAAACCTTCACCGCACGGTCTAGAGAGCCACCTGGAACTGGACGACATTTTCGCCTGGCAGACGCTTCGGACGCTCTCAAAAGCACTGACTTTTCAGTATGAAAAAATCCTTTATCTGGTTGATCCCACTGACGAAAACTCACGCATAGTCGGAGAAGAAATCCTCGCTTTTGATTATACGGACGGTACGCTCAAATTCCGCCATGGAAACAGAACACTGAAATATCAGATGTTCGATAAGCTGGACTGCATCAGTCAGGGGCGCATCGTTGATAACAAAAGGCTTGACGCGGTGCTGAAGCTGGCGAAGGAAAAACAGGATGAGCTTGAAGCCGCAGGAAAAAGAAAGGCGCAGCCAGAGTATGCCTAAAAGGCGGGCACAGATTCAGGCTCAGCTCAGAGCCATCAATCCGGTTCTGGCTGAACCCTCTCTTTTCAAATCAAGCCTGAAAAAATGAGCTCACTGCCCTTTTTTCTTCATCAGAAATCAGCAGAAAGTGACATTTAAAACCGGGAAATCAGGGTGACATTATCAATAAGGAAAGACAGCGAGTATAATAGTTGTAATATCCGCACCTCCCCAGAACATCTGAATTTGTCTTTGACAGAAAGAACCGCGCTTCCGGCAGGAAGCCGGCCCCCTTGAAAACTCTCTTATCCTGTTAAAAAGCCTGATATGGTTCGGAGTTAGTCGGTGTTTCCTCCGGCAATAGTGCAGTTGGCTTCACAACAGCGTACATTATCACATCAGATTTATGCCAAAACGGCGTAACGCACTGGCCCACAAAAAGAAAATAAGGACGGTTACGACGCAGCAGCTACCCAGCGTGATCCAAAAGCCAAATCGCTGACAGAAAACAGGGAATAGTAAAAACATAGGTAGTGTCGGCACTACATACCAGAATGTATACCACGCATGATTGGCTATTTTTTGCTGACTCTGTCCTTCCAGCTTCATCCACACGAGCACAAGCACAGTAACCAGGGGAAGCGCGGCGACAAGACCACCAAGCCGATCACTACGCTTGGCAACTTCAGAGATAAAAACAACCATTCCGGCGGTGATCGCGTACTTAATCAGTAGCCATAACATCATAAACCCTCACTAATCCTGTAAGTTAACGGCCCTGCACCGACCTATCTCCCCAGCGCAATCCCGGTTTCGCGGTGTCTGTTACGGCCGTATTTTCTCATGCCTCGTCAGCCACGGTGAGGCTCTTTCAAGAGCTGGGTTGTATGAAAACGAAAAAACACAGCCAACAATAATTTACAAAATAACTTATTGACCCTGTATTTACTACAGGGTTTTTAATGCACATCAACAGGTGAGACGGCGATGATGCCGGTATCACCAGATGACCAGATAACCCAAGGAATATGACCATGAAAAATATCAAACTGCTTGTTGCTGCCAGTATGCTCTCCGTAGTCTCTTTCTCTGGCTTCGCCCAGTCAGTCAGTGTTACTGCTGACACACTCAGCAACGCGGAAGCGAAAATTGCCGCTATCGCCAAGGAATCCGGTGCTTCGTCCTACCGCATCACCAGTGCTGACCAGAACAACTTTGCCCGCATGACTGCAGTCCTAGATAAGTAACCCGGGACTGTACTACCCTGAACCTGACCAGTTAACGCAAGAGATGGTCGCAGAGCAAATAGCCGGACTGGCTGTCCCCCAGTGGGATGCATCTGGTTCCGCTGGCGACCTCACACGCAATCCCTCACTGTAACGTTTTCTGATCTCACCACGCTGGCCATAACAGATTGCCCTAGCCACTGCATTACGACCTTCTCTCCGGTTAAGCTGAGTCAGGATACGTCGGCGATAATACTCATCATAAATATAATTAAGAAGGTATAAATTGCTTCATTCGGCGCACTATTGTAAACGTTTTTGGCGGGACAGGATGTACTTGTGTGTACGAAACCGAGGGCCAACAATAAATATTGATTTAATGCAAAGGCCCATATAAGATTGATTTACAAGGTGATGGTGCTCCACCTTTCCCAACCGCCGGTTTTTCAACACCGGATGATGGCGCCTGATATACAGATGAAGTTGTCCTCTTATAGGCATGTATGTCAGGTATAGCTATGCAAAATAAAACCACATTACCGCTTACCGCAGAATCTCTCTCTTTTCAAAGAGATAATCCGATTTATGTCTTCGGTCATCGAAATCCTGACAGCGATGCTATTTGCAGCGCGCTGGTTGTGGCTGACTGGCTTAATTACACCGGTCGTCCCGCAACGCCCTGGCGCCTGGGGGATATCACCCCGGAAACCCGTTATATCCTCAACGCTGCGGGTGTTTCACAACCCGATTTACTCACCGTCGATCTGACAGATAAAACCGTATGGCTGGTTGATTTTACGGATGCAGAGCAGGGACCGTCTTCGCTGATGGACAGCAACGTCATCGGCATCATTGACCATCATCGTATTGGTACCCTTGTTACCCGCAATCCACCGGATGTCTGGGTGCGGGCGGTAGGATGCTGCGGAACAGTAATTCTCTCAATTCTCATGCATGACATTCCGATGCCGCTGACTGCCGCTCAGGCTGTGTTGCTGATGGGGGCGATCCTCAGTGATACCGTTGCGCTGACGGGTCCCACCACCACCACTCAGGATCAGGAATCCGTGGCTGTTTTGCGGGAAATCGCCGGTATCGATTATGACCAGTTTGTGACAGGGCTGCTGCGAGCCAAAACAGATATAACCGGGCAATCCGCGTCGGTTTTACTCAATCGTGACGCCAAAAATTACCGGATCCATGATGTGCCGCTGTTGTTGTCACAAATTGAGGTCCGCGACATGGCTGATATTACTCCCCTGTTGCCTGAGCTACTGCAGGAAATGGATAAAACCTGCAAGGACAGCGTGCTGGACATGGTGATCCTGATGGTGACAGACATTACCAGCCGGAACTCCGTTTTGCTTTTTTCAGACAGCAGCCTGACAGGCTCCCGCCAGGTATCGCTGCCCGGCATGACAAGCCGGAAAAAAGAAATCCTCCCCTGGCTGACCAACCGCTTCGCTTCTTATAAGAGGTGATTTATGCAAATTTACCGGCATGCCTTGTTACTTGTACAGAATGAAACCGATGGTCTGCTGTTGCTTGAGCAGGCAGAACGTCTGGCAAAAGAGATGGGCACCCGTATTACTGTCGGGCATCTCAGTGCTGACTATAGGGAACTGGATTATACCAGTGACTCATTAACCAAAGACCGTCAGTCCCGCGAAGTTATTGATGCAAAGGCAATGCTTAGCCGTCTGGTGGAGTCCAGCAGTATTGATATCAACGTCAGGTCCATCGTCAGCATCCATCGTTTCCGGGACGTTGAGGCCGTTGTTCAGCATGAAGATATCGATCTGGTCATGCTGGGGCATGAAAACCGCCTGTTCGGGGTTTTTTCCTCCTTTTCTTTCGAATTCATCAATCACCTTTCTGTTGATGTTCTGATTAAACATATTCCAGCCCCTTAAAAGAAGGTCAAACTTATGAGCTTTGAAATTGAATGTATCATCGCAAGAGAAATTCTGGATTCCCGCGGTAACCCGACCGTAGAGGTTGAAGTGACTTCTGTAGGGGGCAGTATGGCCCGTGCCTCCGTTCCTTCCGGTGCCAGCACCGGCTCCCGTGAAGCCATCGAGCATCGCGATGATGACAAGACACGTTTTGGCGGTAAAGGTGTTCAGGATGCGGTCCAGTGCGTCAATACCGAAATTAACGATGCCCTGCAGGGCTACGATGTACGCCGCCAGAAAGAAATCGACAACTGTCTGATTGCCCTTGATGGCACAGAAAACAAAGGCCGGCTGGGTGCTAATGCGATCCTTGGCGTATCGCTGGCAGTATCCCGCCTGGCGGCACAACTATCCTCTACCCCGCTCTACCGCTATCTGGGTGGCGTCGGCGCGAATCTGCTGCCGGTTCCCTGTATGAATATCATTAACGGCGGAGTTCATGCCCGCTGGCAGGGCGCTGATTTTCAGGAGTTTATGATTGCACCATGGGGAGCCTCTTCCGTACGCGAAGCTATTCGCTGGGGCAGTGAGGTCTACCAGGCCCTGCGTCAGGTCCTGCTGGAAAAAGGTTTATCCGCCGGCGTGGGCGATGAAGGCGGTTTTGCACCGGCCGTTTCCTCAAACCGTCAGCCGCTGGAGCTTATCGTGGAGGCAATTAGCAAGGCGGGATACCGCCCAGGCGAAGATATCGTTATTTGCATGGATCCGGCCTCCAGTGAATTCTACGTCGATGGGAAATATACCCTGCGTACCGAAAATACCCGGCTCAGCGCCGACGAAATGACCCGCTACTATGAGCAACTGGTGAAGGATTTCCCGATAGTCCTGATTGAAGATGGCCTTGCGGAAGACGACTGGGCCGGCTGGCAGCTCCTGCACCGCGCGCTCGGCGATAAAGTTGAGCTGGTTGGCGATGATATCTTTGTGACCAATGTGAAATATATCCAGCGAGGTATCGATGAAAACCTGGCCAATGCCGCATTGATCAAACTGAACCAGATAGGCACCCTGAGTGAAACCATCGAAGCCGTCCAGTTGTGTCAGGATAACAACTGGGGAACCTTTATTTCGCACCGGAGCGGGGAAACCGTGGACAGCTTCATTGCAGATATGACCGTCGGCCTGCGGGCTGGTCACCTGAAAACCGGTGCACCCAGCCGTGGGGAGCGCATTGAGAAATACAATCAACTGATGCGTATTGAAGATGAATTAGGTGATGCCGCCATCTTCGCCGGTAAAGCCGCCTTCAAAAAACGCTGATTCCGTCACCCTTCCCGTATGCTCAGATACGGGAAGGGGTAGGGTGGTTCTGTGAACGGAAAAATACTCATACTGTAACAGCAACGGGGATCCAGGCAAACTGTCTGGTTTTCCTGATCGCTGATGCCTTTTTTAATATACTGCCGGATGATACCAGTGCCGTTGTAATCGCGCTGTTCATCGGGAGCGGTGCCCATCTTCTGATGCGTCACCTCCTTGACCGGAGTCCAGGTAAATCCGGGTAATCAGTACAAACAACTCAACGGGTTCAGGTCCTTCCGGTTCAGTTGTGGGTGACAGACAGGTAGTTGTTATGGGGAAAATTATTTTACTCCGCCATGGCGAAAGTTAGTTGAATCGCAAAATCGTTTTACCGGATGGGAAAATGTCCCGCTGATGCTGAAAGGAGTGGAGGAAACCCGGCGCGCAGCAAACCTGATAAAACGGTCCGGAATCAGTGTGCCACTACAATCATAGATGGAGCCTGCACATCCGTTCTGAACCGGGCAATTCATTCGCTCTGGCTGATAATGGAAGCGCTGAATCAATTGTGGTTACCGGTGGACAAATCATGGCGGTTAAATGAACGTCATTACGGTGCGCTTCAGGGAATGAACAAAGATGAAGCCACTCAACAGATTGGCCAGAAAATCGTTTATCACTGGCGGAGGAGCTATCGTGGTATCTCCCCTCCGTTGCCGGATGCACCTGCTTCACTTCATCGTGAGGCACGTTATCGTCATGTGTCCCTGACGGATTTGCCGGGGGGAGAAAGTCTGGAAATGACGCAACGAAGGTTGTTGCCTTACTGGCACCACGTCATTGTCCTGCGCGTCGCCAGTGGCGAAACCATGTTGCTGGTCAGTCATGCTAATACACTGCGTGCGCTGACCATGTTTATTGAGCAGATTGATGAAAATAAGGTTCCCGATCTGCATGTCCTGACGGGAATCCCCGTACTGTATGAAATGAATGAAAAACGGGCCATCACCGCACGTTATTCCCTTGAATGACGGTCTGATGGTGCCCTGATTTCAGCGAGGTGGTATGTACAAATCATTATTCGCGGTGGTGATAGGCGGATCGATCGGCTGTGTGATCCGCTGGATACTGTCCATGCGTCTCAATGCACTTTTCCCCAATCTTCCACCTGGTACCCTGGTGGTTAATCTGGTTGGCGGATTTATCATCGGTATGGCACTGGCCTTTTTTGTCCGGCAGCCTCACCTTGATCCCGCCTGGAAGTTTTTTATTACCACCGGCATATGTGGCGGTATGACAACCTTTTCCACCTTTTCTGCTGAGGTGGTGGTGTTACTTCAGAATGGCAATTATGCATGGGCTGTCATTTCCGTACTGACGCACGTAACTGGCTCGCTTCTGATGACTGCCACTGGTTTCTTTGTGATGACACTGCTGTAAAAGCATATGCGCCATACACTTAACCGCGCCATGTCTCCGGCAGATTTTCATTTTATCGCCATAACAACATACCTGACCTGCCGGGTCAGGTATTTCCGGAGAAGGGTGTATGGAGATGCTCCCTGAGAATATCGTGAAGGGACTTTCCGAAGCCGAGGTGCAGACCCGGCTGGGTCAATGTGGCTATAACGAAGTGCGTGAACAGCCTCCGGACCAGGTGCGTGCTATCCTCAAACGTCTGCTGGGTCCCATCCCCTGGATGCTCGAAATTGCGCTGGTACTTGAAGTGGTTCTGGGAAAGACGACTGAACCAGTGCGCGCTCAGACAACGACGAACCATCCATTCACCTCATTCGGAGGTCACAGATAGTCGCTGTCTCACACGCCGAATCCCCTCCTGAGTTCACCACGATCCAGCAGGTCATGGCGGCGTCCGGCGCCATGATCCTAGCAGTCGCAACCGGCAGCGACGGTCATCCCCATATCCGCGGGTTGCAATCATTAGTCGAAGCACTAGGCGATGATACGGCAGGACTCGTCAGGGATACGGTTTCCAGTGAAAGATTAGACTTATTGCTGCCGGCAGTAGTGTCAGCGTTGCCAGTGTGGCTGAAAGCAGCCCACCAATAATGGCAAATGCCATCGGTCCCCAGAAAACATCCCGGGCAATCGGCAGCATCCCGAGAATGGCCGCCGAAGCGGTCAGCATGATGGGGCGTGAACGGTGCAGCGCGGCGACTTTGATCGCCTCATCCGCAGTGAAACCATTTTTCATCCCCACATCCACTTCGCTAATAAGAATGACGGCATTACGGATGATCATCCCGGCCAGTGCAATGATCCCCAGCAGCGCCACAAACCCCATCGGTATGCCAAAAGGCAGCATAGCCACAACTATCCCAGGCAAACCAAACGGTGCCATCAGCAGGGCCAGCAGCATCGACGAAAAGCGTTGTAACTGAATCATCAGCAGTAACAGCATCACCATCAGCGTGACAGGCAATACCGCATACACTGAGCTGTTTCCTTTCTCCGATTCCACAACCACTCCACCTTCCTCCACACTGTAACCCGGCGGGAGACTCTCCCGGAAACCGGCAACCACCGGAGAGAGTGCCGATGACACGGTCTCTGCACGAACGCCGGGCGCGGTATCCGACTGAACCGTGATAAACGGCAACCGCTGCCGACGCCAGATAACCGGATCATCCAGCGTCCATTCTGGCGTGGCGACCTGTCCCAGGGGAACTTTATTCCCGGTCGATGATGTCAGCATCAGAGCATTCAGTAACGCCGGGTTTTGTCGTGAGGCTTCATTTCCCCGCAGCACCACATCAATCTGGCGGTTACGGTCGTGCAGGGTGGTCACGGTGGTTCCGGAAAACAGCGTGGCAAGCGTTCCTGCCAGTGACTGAGACGTCATGCCGGTGGCACGCGCCTGCGTCTGATCCACCCGCAGACGGATGACCCGCTCCGGTTCACCGGACGTCAGATTGACACCCCGGGTATCGGGATTGCGGGCAATCATCCCTGCCAGTTGCGTGGCCAGTTCACGTACACGGGTATTATCCGGCCCGGATACCCGGTATCTGACCGGCCAGCCCACCGGAGGGCCCAGCTCCAGTGTGGATACCCGGGTTGTGAGCGTACTGAAATCTTTCGACAGGATCTGCTCAAGCTGTTTCTGCAGCCGGTTTCTCGCCGCTTCATTTTTCGCCACTACGACCAGCTGGGCAATGTTCTCTTTCTGCAGCAGAACATCCATCGGCAGATAAAAACGCACAGCGCCGGAACCGATGTAGCTTGAGTAATGGTCAATATCAGGATTATCGCGCAACTTCGCTTCAAACTTCAGGACGTCGCGGTGCGTCTGTGCCTGGCTGACATTCTGCGGCAGAGTCAGGCTCACCAGCAGCTCCGGGCGATCGGACGCTGGGAAAAACTCACCCTGCATCAGCAGGGCTCCGCCCCCGGACAATATCAGTATCGCCAGGGCACAACCGAGTGTCTTGCGTCGGTGCTGCATCACCCGGTCGAGCAGGCGGGTATAATGACGGTGAAAGAAACTGTGCTTATGTGACTGATGTGAATGCTGTTCCGGCAGTAACCAGACGCCGGTAAGCGGCGAGAAAAGAACCGCAACCAGCCATGAGCTCAGCAGCGCTGTCAGTACCACCACAAACAGGGAGTAGCAGTATTCTCCTGCGCTCGATGCCGCAAATCCCACCGGTATAAATCCGGCAATCATCACCAGTGTCCCCGTCAGCATCGGGAACGCGGTGGTACGAAATACCTGCGTGGCGGCCACACTCAGGGCATCGCCAGCCTCAAGCCGCGACACCATGGCTTCTACGGTGATCATGGCATCATCAACCAGCAGTCCCAGTGCAATGATCAGGGCACCGAGGGAGATTCGCTGTAGCCCTATTCCGGCCAGTTCCATCCCGGTAAATGTCATGGCCAGCACCAGCGGAATGGCCACGGCGACCACCAGACCTGCCCGGCTGCCCAGCGAAACAAAAGAAACGGCCAGCACAATAATAACGGCCTCAACCAGCACCTGGACGAATCCTCCCACCGCGTCACTGACTACGGCCGACTGGTCTGCCACCTTCTCCACACTGATCCCGTAAGGAAGATGCGTGCGGATCCTGTCCATCGTCGCGTTCAGCGCCCGACCAAAATCAACAATATTTCCACCGCGAGCCATCGAAATCGCCAGCCCGAGTGCTGGTTTACCGTTAACCCTAAACTCCGGTGAGGGCGGATCTGCCTGCTGCAGTGTGACCGTGGCCAAATCGGTGAGTGGGATAAAACGGTTTCCGGTATGCAGCACAATTTGCCGCAGGCTGTCCACGGATGTGAAGGCGCCACTGACTTCCACCGACATATTTTCCTGTGATGTCCGGATACGTCCGGCGGGCGTGACGGCATTCTGTGCCTGCAGAGCCGCCGTCACCTGCTGAAGATCGAGTCCCATTCCCGACAGTTTCAGTGGATCAAAAGCAATCACCACCTGTTGTTCGCTGTCACCCAGCAGCGTAACTTTCCCTGTTCCCGGAACAGCCAGCAGAGATGTCCGGATATCATCGACGGTATCGCGTAACTGCCGGGGAGTGAAGCCGTCCGACGTGAAGCCATAAATTGTGCCGTATGTATCATCGAATTCATCATCCACGGCCGGGGTGGTGGTGCCGTCCGGCAGGGATGCCCGGATGTCGTCCATCTTTTTCCGCACGCTATACCAGATACCCGCAACCTCTGACGGCGGTGTGTCATCACGCAGGTTCACAAAAATCACCGACGAGCCCGGACGCGTGTAACTCTCGATATAATCCAGATGTGGGATTTCCTGGAGCTTCTTCTCCAGCGTGTCGGTGACGAAACTGACGGTATCTTTTACCGTTGCGCCCGGCCACTGTGCCGACACCACGGCGGTCTTAATGGTAAACGCCGGATCTTCGCTGCGCGGCAGATTTAGAAAGCTCATGACGCCTGTCACCGTGACCATCAGCATCAGAAAAGCCACCAGTTGTCGGTGGGCCAGTGCCCAGGCAGAAAGATTAAAACCGCCGGAAGCGTGCATAACATTTTTCATTTTTGGTTCTCCGTCAGCACGTTTTCCCCGTCACGTAACTGACTGACCCCGGCAGTGACCACCTGTTCACCGGCTGTCAGCCCTTTGCGGATGAGCACCGAATCGGTCATATAGGCCGCAATGTCAACGGGTGTCAGGCGCAGGCGATTTTTGCCGGTGTCCACCACGAACACTGCCGGTTTCTGTTCTTTCCTCGTCAGGGCAGATGCCGGTACCTGAAACACTTCACTGCCGCCCAGGGGTAATGACCCGGTGACCGTCGCCCCCATAGCCATTACCGCGGGTGCATTCTCAAGGTCATAGCGTACCCGCCAGGTCCGGGTCTGTGTGTCGGCCTGCGGGCTGATGTCACGCAGCGTTCCGGTTACCGACACCGACGGGTTATCCGCCATACGCAGGGTGAGTGTCTGCTGCTGTTTCAGGGTGTCAGCCAGAGCCCCCGGTACGCTGAAGACCGCATCACGGGCCCCTGACTGCGCCACCCGCAGGATTTCCTGTCCGGTGGTCACTACCTGTCCCGGACCGGCGCTGACGGTGGTGACCACCCCGGTAACCGGTGAGAGCAGTCGCGCATACCCCAGACGGTCCGCTGCACTGCTCAGGTCGGCCTGAGCGCTCTGCAGTTTTGCTGTTGCCGTGTCGCGGTTTGTGCGGGCCTCGTCAAGCTGAACCCGGGCAACCGCACCCTGCGGGGCAAGCAGCGTCATGCGTCGCAGGTTTATCTCAGCAAGCCTGGCGCTTGCCTCGGCTTCCTGTACTGCCGCCTGAGCACTGCGGTACTGATTACGCAAATCGGTATCATCCAGTTCAGCCAGTACCTGCCCGGCAACCACTGACTGCCCCACATCCGTGAGTCGTTTCACCATCCGGCCATCGGTACGGAAGCCGATAATCGTCTCTTCATGGGGCAATATTTCACCGGTCATCAGCGTCTGTCCGCCATGATTGCCGGCAGATACCTCCGTGGTCATCACCGGTCTTGGTGGGACATGGCGGGATACCGGCTCATTATCACAGCCGGTCAGTTGCAGGGCGAGGGCGAAAACCAGGGCTGAGCCCCGTCGCCAGAAAAGCAAAGACGCTATCAGGGGGATGAATGAATATGATGGCATGGCAGCCTCCGGAAAAAATGCTGCCATGAGTAAACCGCAGGTGTGTCCAGATACGTTCGACGAACCATCAAGATTTGGTCAAGAAAAGTGAAAAAGAAAACTCATACGGGCAGTTTCACCCGAAACAGGAGTCCGTTCCCCTCTTGCGGGATACTGGCGGTCAGCGTTCCGCCGTGAGACTCACAAATGGCTCTGGCAATCGACAGACCCAGTCCACTGCCTCCTGAATGACGGGAACGGGAAACATCAGAACGGGTAAACCGGTCAAACATCACCGGCAGAAAATCCGGTTCGACGCCCGCGCCGTAATCCCGGAAGGAGAACGTCCAGTAGCCTGACTGAACGGAACCCTGTATCGTTTGCTTCCCGCCTTCCGTCGCGTAACGCAGTGCGTTCTCCATTAAAATGGTAAAGACCTGTCCGATTCGCAGCGGGTCCGCACAACATTCTCCCGGAGGGATATCCGTGTCGTAACCGAAATGCCCGGCGGTAGCCTGTGGCCGTAGCCAGGCAATCTTTTCCTGCAGTAATCCGGCGGGTGAGAAGCGTTGTTTATTCAGCGTAAGCTGCCCTGCATCAGCCAGTGAGAGCAGGTGCAAATCATCAATCAGACGGCTGAGGCTCAGGAGCTGGTTCATCACCATATTCATCTGCGCTTTATCAGCCGGGAATACGCCGTCCATCATTCCCTGTAGACGGCCCACCGCGGCCGTCAGTGGAGAGCGCAGTTCATGCGCGGCTGCAACATGAGATGCCCGTAATTCCCGGTCATAACGTTCAAGTCTTTCGGCCATGGTATTGAAGTTCTGCGTAAACAACATCAATTCAGAGGGCGCACTTGCATCCATTTTTGAGCGAGTGGTAAAACGCCCCTGCGCTATCGCTGCGGAGGCTCGCGTCAGCAGACCGAACTGCCGGGCGAGAGGCCGGGCGGCCAGCAAACCGAGCATAATTATCAGCGGTGTCACAAACAGGACCAGCCCTCCCAGCGTCAGCCAGTCTGTTGACGCAATGGACGGATCTGAGAACTGCAGTCCGTACCAGTCATCAATAATTTCATGGTAACGGATGCGATTAAGATCGGGATTTTCCCGCAGATGCAGAAATTCCTGTCGTACCGCCTCCGGCATCCGATGCTGTACCCAGGCATCCAGCAGGGCAAAACGCAGCCACATGCACAGGGCGATAAGCACGACACTGCCGGCCGCCAGCGACAACACCCTGACGCAAATCCAGCGCCATAATGAACGGGACTCTCTTTTTTTCATGGCTGCAGATACCGGTAACCGATCCCTCTCACGCTGGTCAGCACACCGCTGACCCCCGCTTTTTCCAGTTTGCGGCGTAGGTTATAGATGTGTGTATCAACCACCCTCTCCAGCGCATCACTTTCCGGCAGGCAGTGTTCAAGCAGCGTCTGACGGGAACAGACGCTCCGGGGGCGGGTCATCATCATGTCCAGCAGTGAAAACTCGGTGGGGGTCAGCTCAAGGTGCACCCGGTTTTCATCGTGAATAACAGCGACTGACATGGTGTCCCGGTTGAGTTCAACGGCCCCCACCCGGCGATAATTTTCAGCGCTAGCATGCGCTGCCGCCCCACGCCGTAACACCGCCTGCACCCGGGCCACGACCTCACCCGGATCATAAGGTTTGACGACATAATCATCCGCACCGAAGCGTAAGGCCCCGATACGGTCCGGGGCCTCGCCCATTGCGGTGACCATTATCACGGGAACATCGGATTCGCGGCGCAGCCGGCTGAGTATTTCTGTTCCGGTCATACCCGGCAGCATGATATCAAGCAGAATAAGTGCAGGATGCTGGGTAAGGGCGGCTTCAAGTCCTGCTTTTCCATCATGGGCCAGTATGACCCCGAAGTTTTCACGGCGAAGATAGGCTTCGAGCACATTCGCCGCATCCCGGTCGTCCTCGATAATCAGAATACGTTTTGTGTTCATTCATTCTGCCTTGATGGTTTCTTGATGGTTTCCACGCTGAGTCTTGATAAAGCATCGTCATAATCCACTGCGGGTGGCCGGGCGGGTCACAGCTTACCGTAATGCATAAACATAAAACGAGGGATATATGATGGCAACGTATTCGTCTGTAACAGGGTGTACAGTGATCCTGCTGGCAGCGACCTGCGGGTCCGCTATTGCCGACAGCGGCAATCAGGATGGAGTGACGGTGGGGATAATGGGAGAAAACGCCCCCCGCTACAGTGGCGCGGATAAGCAGCACTGGACAGTGATGCCTTCCCTGCAGGTCCGTAAAGGCGCGTTTTTCTTCGACTCAACAAAAGGTATCGGTTATGACCTGCAGACGGATAATGGCCTCTATTTTGAAAATGCGTTCGGATACAGTTTTGGCCGTGCCGATCAAAATTCATCGTGGCGCGATGGTTCTGACAAACTGAAAGGAATGGGAAACATCCGTGGTGCACTGAACACGCAGGTTGCTGTTGGCTGGCAGGTGAACAGCTGGTTTACCCCGGAAATCCGTGCAACTCTGCCGCTGACGGATTCACAGGGGGTACAGTACCAGGCCTCGCTGACGCTCGTGCCCTGGCAGAACGACACAGATACGGTTGCCCTGCAGGGCGCGGCACTTTTTGGTGACGCCCGGTACATTAACACCTGGTACGGCGTTAATGCTGCCCAGAGCCGCACAACCGGTTTCCGGGAATACAACCGTAGCGCAGGATTTTATGCTACGCAGACTACCCTGAGCTGGCAGCATCAGTTTAATGAACACTGGGGCACCCTACTGGGCGCTTCATATGCCTGGCTTGCGGATAAAACCAGTGACAGTCCTGTTGTGTCAGCGCGAGACAATATCAGCGGTTTTGCTGGTATCAACTGGACATTCTGACACGCCAGGAACTGGCAGAGTCTCCGAAAAGTGGACTATCAGAAACATATATTTGAATGTTGATATCAGATGATGTTTTGCGAGTCATCTACTGGCTTGGAAATGGCTTCAAGCCCTGAGTGATATATCACCGGAAGATTACGAGCAGGAGCATGTACTATTACACTTTCAGTGGAGTGGATTATAAGCGCAGGATAATAGCATATGAGGACAGCATTAAAATTCATTACATTCCCAAATCCTTTATCTATATTCTCGCTAGTATAAAATCATGTATAGCGAAAGAAAACCCTAGCACCTTAAATAAGACCGCACCGACAGTCTTTTGCGCCGAGGTTCTTCTCCCCCCCATAAACAATGACCACGAAAATATCAGGAAAACTACGACATCACATGTCAGATGGGCCGAATCCCAGCTTAACCAGAATTGACGAATGAATACTTGAAAAATTTGACATAAATTGAATATCGTCATTCCATAATAGTATGGGCATAGTACGAACTGCCAGCTAGTTTGTTCCGTCCGTTGAGTCTCTAACTGACTATTATTTTAAGACTAACATATCAGTCTCTTTGATTTTTAGATAGCAATAATATTTGCTGATATTACTTCATTGAGTACTTCTACCGCCATACTGGCATCAAGATTCTTGACCGACACATAGACCTTTATATGAGCCTCCACGCTATCGAGAATTATCTCGAACGTACGGTCAAGCTCTTCTGGATAGTAGTTCATCACGCTGTCGAACACGCTATTGTACGATGCCCTGACAATCCCATTACATACCGTAAGGAATAAGGCGATATTTCTCATTCAGAACTGAATCACATGCGGTAGCAGGAGGATGAAAATCAGCTACTGAAGAAACAGGTGGCTGGCCTGAGTGTGGACAAGGAGATGCTTCAGGAGATGCTGAAGCAAAAGTTCTAAGGCCGGCACAGAAATACCAGTCGGTGCATTCTCTGCGGGAAGCATATCGTATCAACGCCTACCGGGGACGCGGGTTACTAATGCAAAGCAGAACTGTTTAACCGCCGCTATCGGACATAAATACTGGATTTTAATCTATTTAGAACTCAGAATGAGGTACGGGAGAATTACATTATGCTGGCTGAGGTAATACAATAACGAGCGGCCTCATGAATCTCTGAATAACCTGATACAGGAAGAGGTATCGGCTGATGACTGAAAACCCGGAGCTATCAAGAAGTGCATGGAACAAAAATGGCATGCTTAAACTTACAGCGTTTGGTTTACGTATACTTCGCTCTTCTTACTTTTTATGATGATAAATTTGGCATACCACCCTGTTCTTAATATATTTAAAAAAAACCAAATACTCCCTCCACAAATACTTGACGTCACATGATACATTAATGAGGCCTTAAAAGAAAAAACCGATGATTTAGTAAATCACACATAAATATTGAACACAATACATTTAACATAGAGAAAAAATTAGTGAGTTAAGTAATAGACATATTAAATCAAAACTACAACTCAAGACATCTAAACACCCCACCATGGTGCATAATAATAACAGAAATACTTCTAACCGTAAGGATACATGATAAAAAATGGTTACCACAGCGGGGAGGTAACCATTTTTAGTTAACTACTCTCTCGGAGGAAAACCTGCCTCACGTAAAGCATTAGCAACTTGTTCAGTAGATAAAGAAGTTTTCACTTCGATCTTACGAGTCGGTGGATCAGTTATGATACTTGCCTCAGGATCAATATTTTGAATCACTTTAGTCACTGTCCGGGCACATCCGCCGCATGTCATATTTTCTAGATGTAATTGCATATATATATCCTATTTAGTTGTAGTAACTTCAATGATAGAACTTGCCACCGTTGTAAGGTCAAGCCCTATCGCCAAAAATTTTCGTGCTTATATTCTCTGACTAAGCGTTTCACCTGAGGTGGGGATATATACTGCCCCAAAGTATTTCAAGTAAACCGTTCAGTTGTGCTTTCTGCCGGCTGTCGGGCAACAAGACGAAGACGTAGCAGTCCTCGCAGTAAAAGAAGTGGTTGCCGCGCCGTAACCCCTTATCCCTACGACAATGCAATACGCGGGCGGTTTTATCCCTCCACCCACGTATTGCCGACCTTATCGCCAGACAGTGGCGTTAACCTGCCCGGAGAGTTATGGCTTAGCCGGAGAGCTTTCTGTCCATCCGCCCCCCAGCGCTTTATACAAATTGACCAAATTGCTCATTCGCGCCAGTCGGGTCTGAACCAGAGTTTGCTGTGCACTGAACAGCGCTCGTTGCGCGTCAAGCTCCGCCAGATTATCGTCAATACCGGCCCGGAAGCGCTGTGAGGCCAATTCATAGTTAGCCTGGCTGGCCTGCACCAACAATTGTTCTGAACGGAATTGATCGTCCAGGGTTTGTCTGCCCGCCAGGCCATCAGCCACTTCGCGGAAGGCAACCTGAATCGCCTTCTCGTAATTCGCAATTTCGATGCGCTTTTGTACCTGGGCTAGGTCCAGATTGGCGCGCAGAGCGCCTCCCCGGAAAATAGGCAACGAGATTTGCGGAACAAAACTCCAGGCCGCTGACCCCGGCTCGAACAACCCGTCCAGACTCGAACTGGCCGTACCAGCCGATCCTGTCAAACTGATTGCCGGGAAAAATGCCGCGCGAGCGGCCCCGATATTGGCATTGGCCGCACGCAGTTGCTGCTCTGCCGCACGGACATCCGGACGACGCACCAGCAATTCTGCCGGCAAGCCCGCCGGCAACGCGGAAGGGATGATGTCATCGGGCAAGGTATTCGCCTTATCCAGGCTGGCCGAGAGTTCGGCCGTCAATGGCTGCCCTAAAAGCAAAACCAGTGCATTGCGATCCTGCGCCGCCACCCTCGTATAAGCAGCCTGACTGACTTCCGCAGTACGCAACGCAATCTCTGCGCGCCGCAAATCAATTTGCGTTGCATTACCCGCATCAAACAGCGCCTGGGTCAATGCGTAAGTCCTCTTTTGCGTGCTCAGCGTATCGTGAGCCAGTTGCAGCAACTCCTGATCCGCACGCAACGTCAGATAAGCGTTTGTCACCTCAGCGAGCAGGCTCAGCCTTGCCGCAATCCGTGTTTCATCCAACGCCAGGTACGTTGCCAGCGCCCGATCGCTGAGGCTACGAACCCGTCCCCACAAATCCAGCTCCCAGGCTGACACCGCACCATTAACGTCATAACTCCGCGTTATCTGCGTTGTACCACTCGGGCTGACATCTGCGGGCAGACGCTGCACGGTAGCGCCCGCATCCACATTCAGTGTTGGCAACATATCGGCACGACGGATCCGGTACTGAGCCCGCGCGGCCTCAACATCCAGCACCGACTTGCGCAGATCGCGGTTGTTTGCCAACGCGACCTCAAGTAATTGTTGCAACAACGGATCACGATAGAAATCGCGCCAACCGATATCAGCCACGGCAGTCTGAGCCGCTGAAACTGTTCCCTGAGCATAAGCCGCTCCCGAAGGATAGCTTGAGCTCGTTGGTGCAGAAGGCCGTTCGTAGTCCGGCGCCATAGTACAACCGGCCAATACCAGCGCCATCGCCAGCACCGAGAGTTTATTAATACGATGGTTCATTTCATACTCTGCTTTCATTATTCTCTCTCCGCCCGTCATGGCCGTGAATCACTGATTGCCCGCTGTGCCTGCTTGATTTCCCGGCGAATAACCAGCTTACGG
The DNA here is from genome assembly GCF_000293135.1 of Klebsiella sp. OBRC7. NCBI lineage: Bacteria > Pseudomonadati > Pseudomonadota > Gammaproteobacteria > Enterobacterales > Enterobacteriaceae > Klebsiella > Klebsiella sp. OBRC7. The sequence continues at coordinate 20,406 of NZ_ALNJ01000030.1, forward strand.
ACCACGACATAGAACACTGGCGTCAACAAGAGTCCGAACAGCGTCACCCCCAGCATCCCGGCAAACACGGCAATCCCCATGGCATGACGCATTTCCGCACCGGCACCGCTCGCGATCACCAAAGGCACAACCCCCGCAATAAATGCCAACGAGGTCATCAGTATCGGGCGCAGACGCAGGCGAGCGGCCTCCAGCACAGCAGCCAGAGGATCGACGCCTTCACTCTCTCTGGCGCGAGCGAACTCGACGATCAGGATTGCGTTTTTCGCCGCCAGTCCCACCAGCACCACAAAACCAATCTGCGTGAAGATGTTGTTATCTCCATTCGATAGCCAAACCCCGGCGATCGCGGAAAGTAATGCCATTGGGGCAATTAACAGCACCGCAAACGGCAGCGACCAGCTGTTGTATTGTGCGGCCAGGATCAGGAACGCCAGGAACACCGCCAACGGGAAGATATACAGCGCCGAGTTGCCAGTCTGCTTCTCCTGGTAAGTCAGATCGGTCCATTCGTATGTCATTCCCTCAGGCAGCGTTTCACTAACGATCTTCTCAATAGCTGCCGTTGCCTGTCCGGAGGAGTAGCCAGGCGCTGCGCCACCGGTAATATCCGCCGACGGATAACCGTTGTAACGCATAACACGGTCTGGTCCAGAGGTACGGGTAATGTTCACCAGCGTTCCCAGTGGGATCATGTCACCCGCGGCATTACGCACTTTAAGCAACCCGATATCTTCAGGCTGCATACGGAATTGCGCATCCGCCTGAGTGATCACCCGATACGTACGACCGAAGCGGTTAAAGTCATTTACATACAGCGACCCCAGATTCACCTGCAACGTATCAAAGATATCGGTCAGTGCGACGCCCTGAGACTTGGCTTTGACGCGGTCGATATCAACCTGCAACTGAGGTGCGTTGGTCTGGAAACTGGCCATCATCCCTGCCAGTTCAGGAGCCTGCATGGCCTTCGCCATAACCATCCCTTGAACACGGGTCAGCTCTTCAAAGCCAAGCCCTGCCCGGTCTTCGATCTGGAGTTTAAATCCTCCCATGCTGCCCAGCCCCGGTACCGGTGGTGGCGGGAAGATCCCGACAAAACCGTCAGGTATCTGGCTAAATTTCCCCATCAGGCTACCGGCAATAGCCTCGGCAGACAGCGAAGGATCCTTACGTTCACTGAAGGGTTTCAGCATGGTAAACATCAATGCGGAGTTAGGCATGTTAGGGCCGTTTACCGACAACCCAGGAAACGCCACGACGCTTTCCACTCCAGGTTCCGCCAGCGCAATTCGGGACATCTCTTTCACTACGGCTTCCGTGCGATCCAACGAGGCGCCGGAAGGCAATTGAGCAATCCCAACCAGATAGTATTTGTCCTGAGCGGGCACAAAACCGTTAGGAACCTGCTGGAACCCCAACAGTGTCAGGCCCAGGAAACCGGCATACAGCACCAGCACGATGATACTGCCGCGTACGGCCCGGCGGACTGCGCCAACGTAGTTGTTCGACAATCTATCGAAGAAAGCGTTAAAGCGACGGAAGAAACCACCGAATACGCGATCCATGATGCGCGTCAACCTGTCGGCCTGCGCCATATCCTGATGGGGTCTAAGCAGAACCGATGCCAGCGCCGGCGACAACGTCAACGAGTTGATCGCAGACAAGATCGTCGAAATGGCGATGGTCAGCGCGAACTGGCGATAGAACTCCCCCTGCAATCCTGACAGGAACGCAGAAGGAATAAACACAGCAGCCAAAACGGAAGTAATGGCTAAAATAGGGCCAGTCACCTCGTCCATGGCCCTTCTTGCCGCTTCTTTCGGAGAACGGCCCTGTGCAATATGCCGTTCGACGTTTTCAACCACCACAATGGCATCATCGACAACGATACCAATCGATAACACCAGACCAAACAACGACAGCGTGTTGAGCGAAAAGCCGAACAAATACATGAGGGCGAAAGTACCGACCAACGAAATAGGTACCGCGACCAGAGGGATGATCGAAGCCCGCCAGGTTTGCAGGAACAGCATCACCACCAGTACCACCAACACCGTCGCCTCCAGCAACGTCATTGCCACTGATTTCAACGAGGCGCTGACAAACACTGTCGGGTCATAAGCGATACGGTATTCGATACCTTCCGGGAAGTTGGCCTGCAGCCTCGCCATCGTCGCCCGAACCGAGGCAGAGACGTCCAGCGCATTGGCGCCTGGCGTCATAACGATGTGCATACCCACGGCATTTTTATCGTCCAGCAGGCTGCGCAGGGAATAGTTGTCCGATCCCAATTCCAGACGCGCAACATCGCGCAGGCGGGTAACCTGCCCGTCAGCGCCAGCTTTGATCACGATATCGCCAAACTGCTCAACGGTGGTCAGACGCCCCTGGGCATTGATACTGACTTCGAAGGCTGAGGAGCTGTTCGGCTGTTGACCGACAGAACCGGCCGCGACCTGGACATTCTGCTCACGAATTGCTGCGGTCACATCACTGGCCGTCAAACCGCGGGAAGCGACTTTGGTCGGATCCAGCCAGACGCGCATCGCGTATTCACCCTCGCCCCCAAGCGTGACGCTGGCAATACCTGGCAAGCGTGATAGCTCATCACGCACGTTCAACATGGCATAGTTGGAAACATAAAGCGGATCGTAGCGATCGCCCTGTGCAAATATATGCACAACCATGAGGATATCCGGTGACGTTTTCTCCGTCACGACACCGATCTGCTGCACCTCAGTCGGCAAGCGCGGCAAGGCCCGAGAAACCCGGTTCTGCACCTGAATCTGCGCAATATCGGGGTCGGTTCCCTGCCGGAATGAAATCGTCAAGACCATTCGACCGTCGGCAGACATCTGGGAACTCATGTACAACATGCCTTCCACCCCGTTGATTGCCTGTTCCAGTGGAGCAGCAACGGTGTCAGCAATCACCTTAGGGTTAGCACCAGGGTAGCTTGCCGAAACCTGCACGGTAGGCGGTGTTACCGATGGGTATTCACTCAGCGGAAGCTGAAAGAAAGCCAGAGCGCCAGCTATCAGCATAAACACCGATAACACAATCGCGAAAATAGGCCGCTGGATGAAGAAGTGTGGGAATTTCATTATTGGCCTCCCCCTTCAACGGAGCCGGCTTTTTCCCCCTCGCTAACCGACGCGCCAGAAGCCTGCATCGGGGTCAAACGCGGCGTCACCGCCATACCGGGACGCACCAGCCCCTTGATAATAATGTTCTCACCGGCTTTCAGGCCACTCTTGACCACGCGCAAACCATCAACCACCGCGCCCAGCTCAATCGGGCGATACTGCGCCTTATTATCCGCACCCACCACCAGGACATAGTTGCGTCCCTGATCGCTCCCTATCGCCTGATCGTCAATCAGAATCGCCTGATGTGCCGCACCGGTGGCCAGCTGCACGCGGGCAAAGGCACCTGGCGTCAGTTTCCCATCGTCGTTAGGGATTACGGCACGTACCCTGACAGTACCGGTACTACGATCGATCTGATTCCCGACAAAATCGAGCGTTCCCTGATGCGGGAAACCTTTTTCTGTCGCCAGCCCAACATGCACGGGTAAACGCTCTTCCACCTTGTTAACTGCGTCAGGACGTGCCTTGCTGACTGAATTAAGGAACGTCGCTTCGTCAATATCAAAGTAAGCGTATAGCGGATTGACGGAAACAATCGTTGTCAATAGCGTCGCAGATCCCGTACCACCGCCGCTGACCAGATTTCCCTCAGTCACCAGCATGCGATCCACGCGGCCGGTAATCGGTGCCACCACGCGCGAATAAGACAAGTCCAGTTTCGCCGCCGCAACCTCGGCCTTTGCAGCCTGCACCTCAGCCTGACGAGCATGACGTGTAGAAGCGGCGTCATCGTAATCTTTCCGGGATACCGCGCCATTGTTCACCAGCCGACCAACTCGTTCAAAATCGCGATTGGCCTGGATAGCCAGCGCTTCTGCCTGCTTGAGTCGTGCTTGCGCGCTGTCAAGAGCCACCTGGAATGGACGAGGATCAATTTGGAACAGCAGCTGCCCCTGACGCACCATGCTGCCTTCAGGTACGCTGACAGCGTCGATGGTACCGCCAACGCGTGGGCGTAGCTCTACGGTTTTTGGGGCCGCCAATGAACCGGTAAACTCTGCCGAAGGGACTATCTGACGCGAGAGCACTTCGGCTACGGGAACCTGGGGAGCCATAGGTGCGGCCGCTGCGGCCGGCTCATCGTTGCCGCCACTATCCCGGGCAAACGCAATCCCGGCAGTGGCGATGATTGCGGCCGACACAATCAGAACCCCAATTTTCATTTTCATAACAGTGATCCTTTCATACGCCACAGGCAGCCCCGGCCCATCCGAAAACGGCGCTGTAGCAATTTCTTACAAGGCTAAAGGTTGATGTTACTGGAAGGTCAAGCACACCAATTAAAAAAAATGAAAAACATCCAATCAGGCTTAATTAATATTTAATGTGTAAGCGTTAAACGAGCGCCGTATTGACGATTATTTATCGGGAAGAACCACGTTCCATGGAAGTAGTTCGGCCACTTTGTTGCTGGACTACTCCGGTAGTATGCTCAAGATATGGCGAAGGTAGTGACCCATGCAGCAATTGAGCTCACCGCTGAAGACTCACGCCAGACCTTCCCCCTTCTCCCGGGATAGCCGCCTGCGGCAGCATGTCATTCGTCATCGCGCTGCCAACCTGACCATTCAGAACCAGCGGCACAACATGCCGCATTTCTTTACGCAACTGGCTGATTTGCTAGCGCGGGACCAGCAGATGATTGGTAGGTGCTTGGCTGTCCGCGTGTCTCCGGGGTCAGACACTGACCTTTACTGACAGCTGGCGGCCCCCATTAAGGTCGGAACCACAGTACTTGGCGGGCTGTGCTGCAGGCGCTGATACTGCCCCAGTACCAGTTCGGCGCTGTTCAGAACATTTAGCATCCAGAACGGGGACATGTCTGCCATGCGCTCGTTACTATAGGGCAGGATCGTCTACCGGGGTGGGGTCAGTCCATCAACGGCTCGGAAGTGTCTAGATTACCCGTGGCGATTCAAGAAGGTTGAATATGATTCCCGACTCATTAATGGAACGCTGCATGATGTTATGCATTACGGGTTGACATTACGATGTGACGGGCCGGGTTAGCTGTATGGAGCCTGTACACAAGTTTGTGTAATTGCCTGATTTTGATATGTTCAATTCAACATCAAAAGCAGGTTACTTTATGGACGAAAAACAGTTGTAGGCTCTGGCTAACGAACTGACCAAAAATCTCAAAACCCCTGACGATCTCAACCAGTTCGATCGCCTGCTGAAAAAAATCAACGTTGAGCGCCGCCTCAACGCCGAAATGCTCCATCACCTCGGCTACGGTAAACATCAGTCTAAACCGGGTGCCAACTCCCGCAACGGCTATTTCACAAAAACCGTTACCACCGGCGATGGCCCGCTGGAACTGCGTACGCCGTGCGATCGTGACGGCTCCTTCGAGCCCCAACTGGTGAAGAAAAACCAGACCCGGATCACCGGGATGGATAACCAAATCCTGTCACTGTACGCCAAAGGGATGACCACCCGTGAGATAGTGGCTGCGTTCAAAGAGTTGTATGACGCGGATGTCTCACCGACGCTGGTAGTCCTTCATGCTCCGGAAGGTCAGACTGATGTTGTCTTCACTGCCATCATCAGCAAGCGTGTTTTTAACGGTAAGATTGACTTTTGGGGAATATTCAGAAATGACAGAATCACAATTATTTTTATTCAAATCAACTTTTTTGCGCTCAGACAAGGGGCAGACTCCTGACCATTACTGAAGTCGCCCGCCACGAGCAATTTCAGGGGGAGCTCCGTTTTCTTGCTCGCACCACCGGTATGCAAATCAAGTTTTAAATTAATACGCGCTTTAGGGATTTCGGACTGAAAGGAAGAATTAGACATGGCTGTCCCTGTTCTATGGAGTGATAGAAACGGTCAATGCCAGTGAAAAATAAATAAGAAAAAATTACCCAGCCAGAACAACTTTCCGGTTCGCGTCATCCGACGTAAATAAAAATCCCGGAACCAAAAAAAGCGGGCGCATTCCATCCACCAGCATGTCGACACTGTATTTTCTGGGTATTTGTCTGAAATGAAAAATTTCGGATAAGGCCCAATGGCTGGAGTTTGGGAACGTTCCCTGCCAGATCGAAAATGAAAAAATGTAACAAAGATTTACATTCCTGGCTTTTAACAAAAAAAATATCATCTTTCTGATTTATAAAAATTTTACACCATAACCCTTCAGGCCCCGCGGGATAAGGATGTACAGAAAATGATCAATTTGGCTTAGGGTGTATATTTGTACAAAATATCACCAGTCACGTGAAATATCTGATTTTGTACTTTTATCAGAAATTGAGAAGCTGGACGTGACTGAGCATGTGAAAAACTGGCGACAGTTTCAGGTTTCCATCATTTCTTATTATTCACGTAAACCGGGCTTATTTATTTTTTTTCAGATTAAAGGAATTGCAACGCCCGGACTTTACGCATATCTCATACCTGTACCAGCGATATGAATATCTCAGCCGCCGGTGCATTAGCGCGACCAGGAACAACACCCGTTCGGTTTACAGAAAGACAGACGTGGACAGTGATGAGCTTTGCTGCGGGTTGAGAACGGTTGTTTTACTGCTCAAGGTTGTAACACGATCCGATTCGACTCCAGCATGACAGCCGACAGTGTATGAGCCGCAAAAACAGCCATACAGGCTGACAAGTCGCCATTCACAAGAAACTCAACCGGCGCAACGAGTTTCCCTCCATCCGAAAATCCGCAGGTCAGTGCCGACTTCCTTACCAGCAGTGCATTCGCATCGCTGTATTCCAGGGCCAGAAGCGTTTCATTGTCCCAGTCCCTGTCACTCACCGCTGCATTGACCCAGCCCCGCGATTTAAGCTGTTCAATTGCGTACGTCAGCCGATACAAATCCGACTGCGCTGACACCGGTCCGGTGCACGAAGACCACAGATATTCCAGACGACTGAATAAGCTGGCGGCAAGGCCTTTGTTACGCCCCAGCGTCAGCAATCCCTCAATATCAGATGCGATTGCACGTGGAAACCGTTTTTGCTTATACGCCACCGTTAACCAGCGCAGTATAAATGCATGCGTGCTGAGTGGCGACAATGCCTGACCATCCTGCTGAGCGGTACGTAAGGCGACAAGGGCGCACCAGGCGAAATGCGCAAGTGCTGTGACGGTTTGTTCCGGGGGTAAGGTATCGTGAGCTTTTTTCATTCAGGGATTATATCGGCGCTGCAGACACCGGGGAAGACCTGGATAACTCCCCCATTAATTAGAGAAGCTATTACTTTCACGGACAAATCATCCCCGTTCTGGCCGTTGCTATTGGCTCTGACATGGCCTTAACATGCACGGTAAGCTGGTTAAAGGGTGTTGCGAAGACTCCCTGAGCGACGCGGTTAATAATGATCTGCGTCATACTCGTTACACCGTCAGTGCAGGCGGTACCGGTCACCTTTTGCCATGCGTCGGCGATGATGGCGTTAAGCCCCGGAGGCGCACTGTCGGTCAGTTGCAGGTTTCGCCCTGTACCCAGCGTATCGAGATTGAGCAGCAGCACCATTTTGCACTCCGGTGCGCTGGCCGTCTCCCATATCCAGCGTAACAGCGTCGGGAGTGAACGATGTCGTGCCTGCTGACGCTGGCGCGAATATTCGCCGGTGCGCTGCCAGACTTCAGAGTGAAAACGCAGAATCAATGACCGGTATTCGCTCATGGCTTCACGATACGGTAGCGCCAGCGTAAAGCTGAATGCCGCCAGTCGCGGGTAATGGTCAACGGCCTGTTGCAGAAATGCACGCGTGCTGACGGCATCCGCGCTGACAGCATCAGACGCCCGTATGTAAGAATGATTCATAATGCAGACTCTCTTTAGGTTAAATCAGGGAGGACACCGCCTCTACGGCGGTATCTGGTTCATAAAGACGGGGAACTATCTGGTACTGCAGCAGTAGTTTCTCTGCCAGTGCGCTTCTTCGATGCTGTAGATACCAGTCAGACACCGGGGACAGTGCTTCACGCCCTGGTAATGGTCGCCGCACCACACGCAGTACCAGGAGAGCACCATTACCGTCGCTTCCAGCCCGTTGATGAGACTGCGCAGCTTTCGGTGCCGGGCTTCGGTTTTCACTTCCGGGTCAAGGTGGGCGCAGGCCATCAGCACATGCCGGGCCACGCTCTGCTGGTCATGTTCAAACCACGGCGGCTCCCCGTATGTCCCCGCATGGAGCACCAGTCGACAGCCGCAGGACGCGCAGCTCCATATCTGCCCCGGCGCACTCACGGCCTCCCCGGCTGTCGCGAAGTGGCCTTCGCGGTCATTGGCCAGATAACATTTCAGCATGCGCATGCCGTCACTTCCTCTATCCGGTTGGTATCAGCACGCACATCACTGTGCTCGCCCGTCCGGCAGGTGAGGCAGTAGCGCTCACCGTGGTAATCACTGCCGCAGCCGTGACAGTGCCAGTCTGCGTAGAAAACCAGGGGACGGGCTTCCGGTACATAAGACTGCAGTTGCCGGATATGGCGGGTCTCCCTCACCCCGGGCTTTACATACGGGCAGTGCTGTCGACCGTTCTCCGAAAGCTTTGCTGCATGATGTTCAAACCACGGACGTTCGGTGTCGTATTCAGGATGGTACTGCAGGGCACTGGCACACAGATGGCAGCTGTAGCGGTCATACGGCGCGGTCTGCGCGGTTATGGCTCCCGTGAGACGGCCGTTGCCGTCCAGAGCCATAAACGATTTTGCATACATAGTGGTACTCTCCTTACCGCCAGACGACACGCAGGCGTCAGCCGTCCCGGTACGGGCAGCGTGGCAGGGTGAATGGCGGTTCAGTTATGCGTTAGCGGGTCGGTACGGTTGGTGGTCGGCACCGGAATACAGAAAGGTTACGGTTGTGCAGGTGCGTCGGTGGGTCTGAAACAAACGGGACAGGGTCTGGCGCCACAGTACTGTCGCCGGCAACGGGGACACGTCCAGCGAACCGGGATGGCCTGTGGCTGAGTGCGGCGTCGTTTTTCCATTCAGATATCCTCCCTGCTCAGACGCCACGGGAATCAGCAATACGCTGCTGCATCCAGGCTTCCACCTCGCTTCTGCGCCAGCGGGAGCTGCGCCCCAGCTTGATGGGTTTCGGAAACAACCCGTCGCCAATCAGTTTGTAAAACCATTTGTCGGTCATCCCGGTAAACGTGGTGATAAAGGTCATGTCGATAAGCGGGTCCTGAGCTGAAAGCAGTGTGTCAGGGCTGGCATTAATATTCGTATTCAACGTGGTCATGGTATTTTTCTCCCTCTGAGGATATGGCTATCGGGAGACGTCCGGTGGTGGTTGAATCATGGGGTTACCGGTTCTCCTCAGAGGATAGGGGAACGTTGTAAAAAATTACCCGGCCCGCACAATCAGGCCTGATGAATCGAGATATGTCTGGCTCAGCCACGGCTGCAACCGAAGTTACGCTCACCGTCACCGGTGATTTTGGTCTCCAGCTTGGCTAAATAGGCCGCCTGCGACAGGGCCTGTTGCAGTTGAGCACCATCGCCACGTGTCAACCATGAGACTGGACTCGCCGGGAAACGAGCCAGAACGGCATGCGCCTGTGCATCCACCTTCAGGGCGCTGCACCACGCTTGTTTAATCATACCTGCAAGCGAATCCGGGTCTTTGTAATCTCCCGGTCCGCACCACGTATCGCGGTTCAGCAACAGCACCGCGTGGTAATGCTTCTTCCCTTTGATTTCACCAAACTCCCGCGCCCAGATAAAACGCAGCGTGGTCGGCCAGACGCGTTTGCCCTCGCGACGTTGACGCGTCTGAAGGGCATCAATCCGGGCTTTCAGGGAATCGGTGAAGCGGGAGATAACAGCAGCATCGGTGGCCGCTGGCGTATCCGGCAGACGGAGGTCAACACGCAGGGCCAGTAAGCGGGTGTAAGCGTTAAGAGCGCAACTGAAGGTATCAGCGATGCGTTGCTGCCAGTAAGGGTCGTATGTGTAACTCATTAAAATGGACTCCGGTGGGTTATCGTTCATAACCATTACCGGTGCTGTTAAAAAAAACTTATTGCCTTCAGCGAGTCCGCCAGTCGATCCCTCAGAGACGGCTGGCTTCAGTAAAATATCGTGGCTGGCAGAATGATTGCGTAAAGGGTAATCGCCTCTCAGAAATCGGTTCTAATGCCGGGTGACCCGAAGGCTGCGAAAAAACAGTCTTCCCGTTAGACGATGGCGGGTACGCTTGACATAAGCGGCGTCAACGAGTTCATCGGGTGGCAAATCACGGGTGATATTACAAATCGTCGCCAGTGCTGTATCGGAGAGTTTAAAACTCCGTGACAAGGCGTAGTAATCCCCGGTTTTTTGGTTACTGATGTTATCGAATAACGCTCTGAAGAAATCCGTCTGTGAAGGTCTGCGGGCGTTGATAATTGCCTCTGTCGCTTCATCCCTGAATGTTACCTCCACCTCTTCCATCCCCAGTGAGCGAATGATCCCGGCAATGTCAGGCCAGTAGCGAAGATCGAAACTGTTAAGTCGCTGCAATTCTGGCTTACAGAAGCAGCTGAAGATTGCGATGCCCTTGTATTGACCTGGACCCAAAATAGGTTGTGGTTACCCTGAAAAGCAAATATTACCCCAGAGGGATGTATATACCCGGGGCAAGAGCCCCTGTACCAGTCCCTCATTGCTGTCATGATATTATTACCCCGTTCAATAAGCCCGATAAATAATCGTTATCGGGACTACTGCTAAAACGCCCTGTAACGCATCAGGAGCGCCATATTCATACTAACCACAGATTTCCACTATCGTGTTATTCAATGCGCTTATGCAGGCTCACAGGAAGCTATGGCGGTATAAGACACTACAGCGCTCAATTACTTATTAAATAGCTTGCGGTGATTACCAGGATAATCACCCTATTCCACGTCACCTCAATCGGGTTATTCTGTTTACGATACAATCATGACTATTATCACCAACACGGATAATGCCCCGTTTACAGTCGTTACCAATGGCCTTGTTTACACATATCAAAAAACTTTCAGGGATAACGGGTCACCGTAGTATCTGTAACTGACAGGTATTGTAAGCGTCAATATCAGGCAGACAGAGCAATACCGACAGGCTTACTACAGGTTAGTTCACTGACTGAGCATTTAACGCTCATCACTAATACGCAGACCAGTAATAAACCATTGATACTCACCTGCTGATTTTCAGGCATGACCATTCACCCAAAACGTTACTGTTAACCAGTAACCACCCTGTCGTTATGATTATTAGATTACTGATGTTAATCATCTTCACTTTTATCCTGACGAGGACTAGTCAATGGTAATATCGACTCAATTCAATTCTGTTTTCTTAATGATAGATTTTTAATGAGTGCTAAACATTCAGGTTGTGACTACATTGAATGGTGTATTTCTTACCTGATGGCAATGATTGCTCAATGGATACCATCCAATAGTACTATCCCCTTAGTGAATACCTTCAGATAATAATACCTCCCAGGCATAACCCACTTACTGATAACACATCATCGATTACTGTTACAAATGATAAGACCCCTTCTTTAATATATTAATACCAATCCAACACGCCAGGCATAACAATAGCTATGAAGATAACCACGCCAGACAGCACTTACCTACAACAAACGCCTGCATCAGTTACTCTGGAATTATCTTTTTTCAATAACATGAAAATAGACACCACGTCATATCAAATAACCTCAATCAAATTAACCCCGTATCATCACTGCCCGCAGAAGCCCTCAATCCTGATTATGAGCAACAAAATGGAAATACCTCATGGCAGCCCGACCTGATACCAGAAATGCCCCCTGAAGCGAACCAGGCACCATGATGGGGATGAAAACGAAAGCATGCAGGAGAACAAGATAACCTATTGAGACGATACTCATCCAGTAAACAGAGAAGCATCTGAGAGATAAACAAAGAAAATGACAACTTTAAAACCATGGTAAAACCTTGTCAAAACCAGTATAAATCAACAATAAAACCTCACGATGACTACCAGATGTGTTTTTAAGTGACGATAAAACCATCATCGTGATACTGTGTAGCTACAACAATCACCACCATAACCACTACTATGTAGTTTACGATTACAGGTATCCACAATGGTTGTACATTACGACAATGGCAGACAACATCTTATAAAAACCCGTGACCTGAGAGTCTGTGCTTTTTATGCCGGGTGGCTGGGTGTTAATAAAATAATTAACACCCGTGACATTCCTCACCAGGATGCAGAAAGTTGTCGACAGGCACTCAACAAACTGATTAATCAGTTCATACCGAATGCAGAACAGCGGGCAAGACTTTTTTCTGATATGGAAACAGCCCGTGATGAAAACATCCTTCCGCTGGAAAGTTTTGACTGGCTAGAACAGGATGAACGGGCAACATTCTGGTTATGGGCGTATATTTGCAAGGCCGGAGACTACGAACTTGGTATTGACAAACCAGCAAATGCAGAGTTCGGAAAGAACTGGTATCAGCGAATGAATCTGAGTGTATCTCCGACAAGCCACCAGGAAAGAATTAATATTATCATCTCTTTTTTCGACAACATTATTATTCCGACCCCACCGGTAAATCATCTCAAGCGCCAGGTCATGGACAGGCTGAAAGACCAGTGGAAAAATATTTACAGCAAACCAGCTCCGCTGAAATGGTTACCTAATGAAGAAGACGCGGTACTGTGGGCATGGAACAGCCTCAAATCGCTTCAGGAAGAAAGAAATGCGCCCACTATCGGGCTCTCATTAAATATTTCAACGCCAGGAATGAGTACCTGGTTTACCCCCTGAGTCATTCTGAACGCAATTTAGCCCTGCGCACGGCGATCGACTTATGGGACGATGCACCGGATACAAAGCGTTTATTCCTTCTGAACCTGAATAAAGCCTGGAACCAGCAAAAATTACGTCAGTCCCGTACCGATAAAAAAGCACTCAATACGTACCTGAAGAACGAAACAAAAACTCGACTGGACTTTATGGCAGAACGTAGCGGAGTTCGCATCAGTGATATGCTGGAAATGCTGATTAATGACCATTACCGAAAAACCTGTGGTGGTGAGTGAGGGCTTTGCGCTAAAAACAAGGTGAGCGGAGGCAGTAATACAGACCAGAAATGACATTCAAAATAATTTCAGACCTATATTACCGGTGTGAGAACGGCAGCAGAAGTGCTGCCGTTTTGTTATTTCACTCACGGAGGTTAATGTGTCCAGTAAGAACAAACGGGGTCCCGATACCCTGTTACCGTCGTTATTCCTTCTCCCGGGTCAACTGTCCCACAAAATACCCGTGCGTATGCTTCTCGCGCTAAGTCACAGCTATGCTTTCTGTTCCGGTACCCAGGTCTCTCTGATACACGGTCCGCCAGCTCATGAAGGCGGCTATTTATTGCCAGTAATAAGGGAGAAAGAAATGCATTGTCCGAATTGCGGTTCGCAAAACATACGACTGCGCCATGTGGGTAAAAAGACGGGTGGGGTCATTGGCGCAACAGCCGGAGGCATTGCCGGGCTTGAAGGAGCCTCCACCGGTGCGCTGATAGGTTCAGTCATTCCGGTTGTCGGTACGATAGCCGGAGGCCTCATTGGTTTTCTGTCCGGCGCCTGTGCTGGTGCGGTGGCAGGCTCTCTGGCCGGAGAACAACTGGACGGTACCGTCTTTGATGAATACGGCTGCACGCAGTGCGAGCATATCTTCAGTGCACCGTAACGTTAATAAGGGTCAGCCCATCCTGCACAAAGCCTGAGCCGCTGACCGTACTCGCTACGGCACGACTGATGACAGGGCGTGTCAGCATGCTGTCGTCATTTCAGCTACCTGGCACTAACCCTTTGTTAATTCTCCTGTTTACTGAAAGATGAATTTTACTTTTTCTTTTCCGCCATTACGGGGGATGGACATAACGTGTCCCTCCCCGCCCGCATAATAACCGCATGAAATATCAACCTATTTATCGCACACGGAGCGTCCATGCAACGACCCGATGAAGAGGCCCGCTACGACCGGCTGGCCGTCAGATTGTCGGTCATTATCAGCCGGTTAATGGCCGGAGAAACGCTGACCCTTCAGACACTGTCCGGTGAGTTTGGTGTATCGATACGCACCCTGCGTCGTGACTTACATCAACGGCTGGTCCACCTCGACATTATCGGGGAGAACGGCACGTATCGGCTCAGTGAGAGCGCCACGCGTGATCACTCTCCGGGGGCCGTTTCCTTTGCCCGCAGTACCGGTATCGCACGCATTATCCCGTCGCAGAACCGGCAACTGATGCACCTGCTGATGAATGAAACGGGCACCTCACCCTGCTTTATCTGGCACGACTTACCGCCAGCATGGACACAGGCTGACAGTTTTCATCGTCTGGCCGAAGCCATTTGTCATCACCGGGTGGTCAGTCTGCTGGTCGGCGGTGTCCGTCACGATGAGCAGGAGCCTTACCGCCTGATTTACCGGCATCAGCACTGGTATCTGGTCGTCTGTTGCCGGGGGAGCCTTCGGGTGTTCCGGCTGGAAGACATTATCTCGGCCTCACTCTCAGAGCAAACCTTCCGTCGCCGGAGCGAAATCAGTTCGCTCATTACTGAAGAGGGATTTATCAGCGCACTGCCCCACTTTCGCTTTATCAGTGATGTCATTCACACCTTCAGGGAACAACACCCTGAACATCCATCCAGACCCAAAGGAGTCAAATCGTGAAACCTGTCGAAGGCCCTCTGCTGCTCTTCACCCTGATGTTGTCTGCCGTAACCCTGAGCGGCTGTGGCGACAAAAATGAACGCGAGTTTATCCGGGGATGCAAATCAGGCGGCGGTACTACCGCCGTCTGCGGATGTATCCGGGATGACCTCAAAACGAAATATACGCACGGGGAGCTGGAGAAAATGAACCAGCAATACGGTTATGTCCCCCCGCGCTTCATGGACAACATGCTGAGCGCTGCTCAGCAGTGCAGAAAATAAGGAAATCTGAACATGGCGCTTGTCATTAAATATTTCGCGATTGCCTTCGCCATCGCGCTTGTGGTCGTGCTGTTTAACGTGTTCGGGAGTACCGGCGAGATACGCAGTTTTGGTCAGGGAATGGAATATCTGTTCTGGATGACGCTTGGGCCCGGAGCCGGTATGACGGTCGGTGCTGCTCTTCGACAATGGCTGATGCCGGATGCGGTATACACCCGCGAAGGAATGACCGGATTACTCAAGGCCCGTCTGTTCTGGCTTGTGGGCCCACAGTATATCGGCTGGCTGGCCGGACTTATCGTCGTGGGTAAACAACTCATGTAACACGGCTGCCCCCCAACAACATTTTTGACTGAGAAGGAAAAATACCATGCGATTCATGCACGCCATCCTGTCAGCAGGATTACTGACCTTTGCCATCACGGCACAGGCGGTCCCCAATATGTGGAGCAGTGGCTTCGGTATGGGCGTCACCGAGTACATCATCACCAGCCCGGAAAACGTGATGATGAACCTGAACTGCACCGGCAACCCTGACGACCAGAATATCCTGCAGCATCACGTCATGCTCACCCTGCCTGACGGCAGCGGTGCCGATTCACAGGATGAGAAAACCGCCATCACCGTCGTCACGGATGACCAGACGTTCCCCCTGCCGTCCTCTCTGGGCTGGCGTAACGGCGACAACGCCTGGCTGTCGTTCATTGATGCCATCAGAAAAGCAACGTCGTTTGAGATTTACGTCAACGACAAACAGGTGGGGCACTTTACCCCTTCGGCTGGAAACGTTCACAAGGTTCTGGCTGATATGCCCGAATGCACGACACTGACCGCCGGGTAACCCGGCGCATCCCCGGTTTACAGCAAAATCAATCAAGGACAATACGATATGACCGACATTTCGACACTCAGCCAGCGACTGACGACGCCAACCCTGCATTTTGTTCTACTCACCGTCGCCACCTGCGGCATCTGGCCGTTACTGTGGCTGTACCGAAAACAGCAGATTATCAGCGACACCACCGGATATCCGGTTTGCGGCAATCTGTTTATCATCTGGCTCGCCGTCTGTTTTGGGCTCGGACGACAGTTCGGCGTGATGGCCTCACCGGACCTGGCGGGCTACTACACGGGCAGCGATACACTGTTGGCCTTAAGCGGCATTCTGTCGCTCACCTGCGGCGTGATGTACATCGTCTGGGCCTTTAAGGCCAGAGCAGCACTGCGACACTATGCGCTGAACACCTTCCGGTTTGACCTGAAGATGAATGCGTTTTATACCGTGGTGCTCAACGTCTTCTACATTACATACTGCATCAACGATATGCCGCAGGCACTGGCGAAGCACCGCATTATTCATGGTCAGGCCCCTGTGCCGCCGGAGTCTCCGTCACCGCAGTAACGCAGCTCTCCTCTTATTATCCGGCCGGGGCATTCCTGTGTGCCCCAGATTCATCCGGATCCCCCCTCTGAGATTTGACCCAATGACATTACTGAAAATCGTGCTCAACACCCTGCGTCAGGTGCTGACGTGGTGCGCCAGCAGCCGGGCGCAGCAGTTTGTGGAAGACCACTTCCGCGAAGAAGGCTATGACGAAGACAGTATTTACATCGCCAGACAGGCGGCAACCCTGCTCGCAGGTGCCTTAATCACAGCGCTCATGGAACAGATACTGCAGCTTATTGCCACACACTTAACCCACTGATGCCCTGCTCACTGAGCGGGGCATTTTGTTTTATGCCATTCATCAGGAACTGAATATGCAAGTCACTGACGATACGTCGTTACCGCCAGGGCAATTCACCCGCCGACAGGCTGAAGCCGTGGTCACGCTTTACCACAACGTCACTATAGAAGATGACCAGGGTACGCACTTTCGGCTGGTTATTCGCGACAGCGAGGGGACGTTAATCTGGCGGGCCTGGAATTTTGAAGCCAGTGCCGGGGAATGGCTTAACCGCTATCTGCTCAGCCACGGGATCCCCAAACACTGACACACCACAGCTTAACCCAATAGCGACCACACAAAAAAGCCATGCTCCCACAGGAGCATGGCTGTTTTGTTTATGCCGTTAAATCAACAATAAGGAATTTACCATGAGACTAGCCAGCCGCTTTGGACGGACAAACCAGATCCGTCGCGATCGTCCGTTAACCCGCGAAGAACTGATGCAGGTCGTTCCCAGCGTATTCAGTGCAGATCGCCACGGTTCCAGGAGCGAAAAATACGCTTACATACCCACCATTACTCTGCTCGAAAATCTTCAACGCGAAGGCTTTGAACCCTTCTTCGCCTGCCAGTCACGCGTACGCGACCCTGACCGCCGGGAGCACACCAAACATCTGCTGCGCCTGCGTCGTACCGGTCAGATAACCGGCCAGCAGGTTCCCGAAATCATTTTGCTTAACTCGCACGATGGTAGCAGCTCATACCAGATGCTGCCGGGGCTGTTCAGAGCCATCTGCACCAACGGGCTCGTCTGCGGACAGTCGTTCGGTGAAATTCGTGTACCGCATCGTGGCGATGTGGCCGGGAAAGTGATTGAGGGGGCTTATGAAGTGCTCGGTGTCTTTGATCGGGTGGAAGAAAAGCGCGAGGCCATGCAGTCACTTCGACTACCAGCACCCGCGCAACATGCCCTGGCGAACGCCGCACTGACATACCGCTTTGGTGAAGAATATCAGCCGGTGACCGCAGCGCAGATACTGACACCGCGACGGTATGAGGACCATCAGGACGACCTGTGGACCGTTTATAACCGCATTCAGGAATCGTTGCTGAAAGGCGGGCTGAGCGGACGCACCGCACAGGGTAAACGTACCCACACTCGTGCGGTTAACGGTATCGACGGGGATATCAAACTCAACCGCGCGCTCTGGGTGATGGCCGAAGAACTGCAGCAGGCACTGAGCTGATGCAGCACATTCCTGCAAATACCCGTCTGACGGCTGTCTGGCCCGTTTCCCTGCAAAACCAGTCCGGCTGCCGTTCCATCTCCGACGATGACCTCTGCGCCTGGTGCAGACATCTTTGCTACCGTCCCGGCGAGCTCAGCCTGTGCCGACTGTCTGTATCTGACAGCATCTGGCCCTCACGGTGCGATGAAGATGGCTATGCGCAGTCCTGCCCGTCACTCCTGCTGAACCAGCATCCCCAACCCGATAAATAAACAAGGAAAAACTAACATGACCGACATTATTAACCTTCACGATACCCTTCCGTTACCGCCACAACCTGCCGGTTCTGCGCCAGCGCTGACCGCCACCCTCGTACAGGACGAGCAGCGCATCGGCTTTTGGCCGCAGTACTTCGGCAGCATACCGCAGTGGATAATCCTTGAGCCGACGGTCTTCGCGTGGATGGACCGTTTCTGCGCCGACTACAACGGCGGTATCTGGAATTTTTATACGCTCAGCAACGGTGGTGCGTTTATGGCCCCGGAAGCGGAGAACAATGAACCGTGGTCGCTGTTCAACACTATGAACGGCAACGGCGGTGAACTCAGTGCCGACGCTGCGGGGATTGCCGTCTGTCTGATGACTTACAGCCACCATGCCATGCGCACCGAATGCGATGCCATGACGGAGCACTACTACCGCCTGCGGGATTACGCGCTCAGTCACCCGGAATGCAGCGCCATCATGCACATCATCGACTGAGCATCCCGCCATGTCGTATGAACTGTCTCACCTGAATACCCTGTGGGATGCGCTGGGGAAAATAACGGTCAGGGATGAGGACGGAGACGTTGTGACCGACGAACTCTTCCTGCATTTTCTGACGGGCACCTCTCTCTTCCCTATCTGGTCATGGTTTGAATCCCAGCACGACGAGTTCGTCGTTGCCGTGAAACTGTACAACACATCAATCCCGGACGGGTCAACATAAAGGAAAAGCCAATGAATATAACCCCTTGCCCCCCCGACAGCGGGGGAATATCTCCCGCCGCACAGCGCACTATCCGACGTGCGCTGACCCTGCTGGAACGCCAGTTACGCGAGCCCGGCGCCTCCTTTACCTCCACCACCGCCGTTCGTGACTGGCTGCGTCTGCAACTCGCCTCACTGGAGCGTGAAGTATTCACTGTACTCTTCCTCGATAACCAGCATCGTCTGATAGCCCACGAAACGCTCTTCACCGGCACCATCAATCATACGCAGGTCCATCCCCGCGAGGTGGTTAAGGCCGGTCTGAAGCATAACTGTGCCGCTGTCATTGTGGCGCATTGCCACCCGTCAGGCCTTGCCGAACCCAGCAATGCAGATCGTCAGGTCACTACGCGTATTCAGCAGGCGCTGGAGCTGGTTGATATCCGACTGCTTGATCACCTGGTGGTGGGCGGCATGGAGATCGTCTCGTTTGCTGAGAGAGGGTGGCTTTAAGGAGAGAATAACGATGAAAATCATCAGCAAACGCCAGGCGATGGCGATATACCGCCAGCATCCGCAGTCCCGGTTGTTTCGCTTCTGTGCCGGCAAATACACATGGTCCGGCAGCATCTGCCACTACGCAGGTCGGGAAGTGCAGGATATCAGCGGCGTGCTCGCCGTCTTCGCAGAACACCGTCAGGACCGCAACGGCCCGTACGTCGTATTACGCAGCGTTACGCTGAATTAATTCACGTTTAAGGAAGGCTAAAATTGTCGAATACAATACCGCCTGTAAACCACGATATCGCCGCCCCTTGGTGGGGGCTTAAACGCGATATCACCCCCTGTTTTGGCGCACGTCTGGTGCAGGAGGGCAACCGGCTGCATTACCTGAACGACCGCGCCAGCATCACCGGCACCTTCAGCGACGCGGATTTACGCCATCTCGACCAGGCATTCCCGCTACTGCTGAAGCAACTGGAGCTGATGCTGCTTTCCGGTGAGCTGAATCCCCGTCATCAGCACTGCGTCACGCTGTATGCAAAAGGGCTGATATGCGAGGCCGACAGCCTCGGCTCGCACGGGTACGTCTATCTCGCAATTTACCCGACACCTGCAACAACAGAATAAACCTCCCGGCAGTTTTCCTTCGTTTAACTCACCAGTAAAGGTTTCCATTATGCAAACACAACCTGTTCCTCCGAAACGGGAGGTTTCGCCACGCCCGTCACCCGTGGCGATCTGGCAGCGCCTCCTGAGTCACCTGCTGGACCGTCACTACGGTCTGACGCTCAACGACACGCCATTTGGCAAAGATGGTGTGATCCAAGAGCATATCGATGCCGGTATCTCACTGTGCGACGCGGTGAATTTCATCGTGGAGAAATACGACCTGGTACGCACTGATCGTCGCGGTTTTAACGCGGAAACTCAGTCGCCGCTTCTCACCAGTATCGATATTCTCCGCGCCCGCAAAGCCACCGGGCTGATGACCCGTCATAGCTACAGGGCCGTTACCGACATCACCACCGGCAAATACCGTGAGGTGCAACCATGAAGCTGTCCCTGACGGTGGAAGCCGATGCCATCAACGTACTGGCCCTCAACATGGGCCGGATCGTCGTAGACATTGACGGTATTGAACTGACCGACCTGATCAATGTGGTGAACCAGAACGGTTATTCGCTTCTCGTTGCTGACGAACCGGGGAAATTGATTGTTGAAGATCCAATTCCGCCCGTTGCCCGCCTGAACGGCATTCAGTGCAGCACTGCACATATCACGGCGGAAGACAATGCTCTGCTGTTTACCCTTTCACACCAGCATGAAGACTTTGGCGAGTCTGAATGGATTAGTTATACCGGCTCGGGTTATCTGCTCCACCTGGGCGCGTGGTCGTTTCCGGTCTTACGCCTCAAACGCCTCGGTCTGTCAAAAGCCTGCCGTCGGTTATTAGTGACGCTTATGCGTCGCTACGCCGCTGGCATTGTTCATCTGGATGCCTTTGGCGAAGTGCTACCAAGTTTTACAACCTTTGACTGGTAACCCCACCTCAATCACCACAAGGTTTTTACATGCCGGAATTAACCACCGAAGTGGCTCTCAACATTCTGATTGGCTGGCTGCAGGACAACATCAGTTGCAACACCGGCATTATTTTCGACAACGACGAAGACAAGACGGATTCAGCAGTGCTGTTGCCCTGGATTGAGCAGGCGCGAAACGATGTTCGTAATCTCCGCCATCTTCAGCTTCTGCAACAGACCAGAACCTGTTAGCCACCGAACCATACTCACCACACACCTATAAGCCCCAGCCCTTACCGGCTGGCGCTTTGCTTTATATAAAGGAAATTAAAATGTCAGATCTTACCCTCACCGAACCTGAAGTGTTAACCGGCCATACCGATGTGATTTGTTCTACCAGTATTGAGCGCATCATCACCGGACGTAATTTCGCGATTGCACAGATTGAAACGCTGATACAACAACTTGACGATATCTCGACGCTGACCCGCAGCATCGGCGGTGGTAAAGCGAATGAATAGGGAATGCGGCAATACAGCTACGACTGCTGGCTGATGGAGGATACTGATACGGCCATGAAAGCCATTACTCGCAATATCGATCGTGGTATATGGCGGGATCTGATGCAACGCTCGGGAATGCTGGCGCTCATGGACGCACAGGTCCGCGACGAGTGGTACAACAGCCTGGAGAAAGACGATATTCCGGCTATCAGTGAAGAGAATATTCTCAACACATTCGAACAACTGCATCTGAATAAAGGTGAGGTGTTTGAACGAGGTGTGATTAACGTGTTTAAAGGTCTGAGCTGGAATTTTAAGACAAACAGCCCCTGTAGGTTTGGCGGGAAAATCATCGTGACGGGGCTTGTCAAATATGACCGGTGGGGATTTGGTCTGAACTGGGGCTGGCAGCGTGACCGGTTAACGGACCTTGAGCGCATGCTGATGCTGCTGGATGGGAAGGCCATCCCCGACAATCGCGCCGACGTCACGCGCCGGTTAAGCGACCATATCCATGAGAACAGGCATAGCACCCGTTATGAGGATGAGATGTCTGTGATTAAGTATTTTCAGAAGGGAACTGTCCATATCACGTTCAGGCGATCGGAGCTGGTCGATAAGCTGAACGACATTATCGCGAAACACTATCCAGGGGCGTTGCCCACTAAACAGTAAGGAACCAAATTATGGTATCATTTTCAAACATGGATGGTGCTCACTGCGATTCCGTAGTAGATCACTATACCTTGCCATCAAATAGTATTCAGATGGATGTAAAAGTTCCTGTTCAACCATCAAATTTTGACCCTTTGCAGAAGGGGGCCTTAATGGGGGCCTCAACGTTTATGGAACAAGATAAAAACCATTCTAATCAATGCAATTACAAAACAAAATCCATTCCAATCCGGGACTGAGGGAAGAGCTGGAGCAGGAAGTGGAAAGTCTGATGTCCGCTATAACGGCCATTTCCAGTATTCATGAGCTTTCCCCTTCACCTGTGGGAGGGAACACATGGGCATCGCTCGAATCACATTATCTTGAGCTCCACCAGAGGACGTTCGACCGGCCCGCGCCTGTTCGTCCTGCCAAACCTGAATACAGTCCTCTCCCGTCCGCACCAGACGAACGTAGCGGTCGTGGTTTTCTGGGGGGATGGTTCGAAACCGATGCGGCTCGCACCGAACGACAGAATGAGAACCAGCGACGGTGGCAACTGGAAGTGGCGGACGTTGAACGCGAAAACACACTGCTTAAACAACGGTATGAGAAACAACGTGTGGCCTGGGCTGAGCAGTATGCAAACTGGCAGTTTGACGCTCAGGAATATAATAAAAACTCCGCTCTCACTGCAGGTGTTGCACGCGAGCAGTTCCGTTCGGATGCCCGTTTCTTTGAAGACTGCCTGGCAGAGGTGCTCTCACAAACGGAATGGCCGCGCGAAACGCTTGTGACTTTTGAAGTCAGGCCTGACGCGTCAATGGTCCTGCTTGATATTGATTTACCTGAGATTGAGGATATGCCTGATAAGATGTATGGCGTCAATGCAAGGGGAACGGATATCACTGAAAAAACGATGACACAGAAAGCGGTCCGGGAGAGTTATGCAAGACACGTCCACGGTTGTCTGATGCGATTAGCTGCCATCGTATTTCGGACGCTTCCGTTTGAATACGTCGTGCTTTCCGGCTTTACTCAGCGGATCAGCAAACAAACGGGTTACCTTGAGGATGAGTACATTCTTTCCTGCAGGATAGACCGCCATCATATGGAAAAAATTAACTATACGAACCTTGAAGACGTGGACCCGATCGCGGTACTGAGTGTTCAGACGCTTATCCGGAAAATGAGCGCCACTTTCCTGTTTCAGGTCATTGACCCTTTTACGATAACTGCAGGCACCAGCTGACTATGCAACTAAACACCCGACAGGAACGAATTTATACTCTGGCAAACTTACTGGGTACGGGAAAACCCGTTTCTGCGGCAAAAATCATCAGCGTTCTTGACTGTTCGGAACCTACCCTCAGTCGTGCACTGAAGGAGCTTCGGGAGTCCTATGCGGCGGAAATCAAATACAGTAAAGCCGGTCATTCCTATCAGTTAGTTTGTCCCGGCCAGCTCGATAAAAAAACATTACGCCGGATGAATGAAGCTCTCACTCAGAATGCAGAACAGAAAGCGCAGGATATTTCGACAAAGGTGGTGCTGGATAAAGATCTGAAGACGACTGTCTCTTTATCCATTCGACGTCGGGTACTGCGTAAAATTGACAAGCTGGCGGAACTAACCGGCACGTCCCGAAGTGAAGCGGTAGAGACTCTCGCTGAAATGAAGGTCGAGGACTTTATTAAGGCAATTCAGTTTAAAAATAAACCGGAATAAAATCATTCCCGGCAGAGAACCAATCTGGGGCTACCTGCAAAATTGGCCCCTATATCACAACCGGTTTAATCATCCTCCCAGGTATCACAGTCAGAAATTCTTTGCACATTCTTTACATCGCTACGGAACGTACGAGTGACTTATTTTCCTGTCGAGGGAAGCTGAACAGCCTCAACGTTACCTTCATCAAATCATGTCATTTGGACGTTAACTATCAGATTTAGGGCTGGTATTCGTGATATACAAAAGCCTATAGTCAGAGAAAAAGCGGCCAGATGTGCCACTGTTCCCCAATTATTTACCGCAAGGAACAATTTTAATGAGAAGACTCCCCGTTTACCTGTTGCTTGATACATCAGGTTCAATGCATGGCGAACCCATTGAGGCTGTAAAAAATGGTGTTCAGACGCTGCTAACCACGTTGAAGCAGGACCCATATGCTTTAGAAACAGCGTTTGTGTCGGTTATTACTTTCAGCTCCTCAGCACACCAGGCCGTTCCTCTGACGGATCTGCTTAGTTTCAACCTGCCCTCTTTGACCGCGAGCGGAACCACAGCGCTGGGCGAAGCCTTATCTCTGATTGCGAATCGAATTGACTCAGAAGTCATGAAAACAACAGCAGATACAAAAGGTGACTGGCGACCGTTGGTGTTCCTGATGACTGATGGCGCTCCGACCGACGACTGGCGAAAAGGCCTTAATGATTTTAAAGCAGCCAGGAAAGGCGTCGTTGTAGCCTGCGCGGCAGGCCATGATGCGGACACCAGTGTACTGAAAGAAATTACAGAAATCGTCCTACAGCTCGATACCGCTGACAGCTCTTCTATCAAAGCGTTCTTCAAATGGGTATCGGCGAGTGTTTCTGTAGGAAGTCAGAAAGTTGACGCGGGTAAGAAAGAGGTTATCGGTCTTGATGATTTACCTCCTCCACCGCCAGAAGTGAACGTAGTTTTATAGGATACTAATAATAGAGGGGATCCCATGACAGTCAGCTTACGAAAAGGTCAAGGCGTTAGCCTGCGTAAAAATGAGTTCGATCTTTCTTCGGTCACTATCGGTCTTGGCTGGGATATTAATGAAGAAAAAAAAGGTCTTCTAGGTGGGCTTTTCGGTAAAAAAGAGGAAGAGTATGACCTTGATGTCATCGCCTTCCTTTGCAACGATGCCGGAAAGGTTACTGACCTCGGAAATGTTGAAAACGGTAAACCCACGCTGGTTAATGGCGATATTGTGTTTTTTAACAGTCTTCGCCATAAGTCTGGGCAAATCTGGTTGACTGGCGATAACCGGACAGGTGCCGGAGACGGAGACGATGAGCAAATAATTGCAAAACTAAATAGTCTCGATCCGAAGTATGAAAAAATTGTCTTCATTGTTCAAATCTACAACGGCGAAAAATTACAGCAGCACTTCGGTAAAGTACAGAATGCATTTATCCGGGCGGTGGATGGAAGAAATGTCGAAATGGCCCGGTTTGACCTTTCAGGAGGCGCGTCCTTTAATGGTCAGCGATCGATGGTCTTTGCTGAACTCGTTCGTGAACCAACCGGCTGGAAACTGAATGCGATCGGTGAGCCGTCAACCACAGATTCCTTCGTCAGCCATCTGAGGAATTATATCTAAATGCGCAGACTACCTGTTTATCTCCTTATCGACACTTCGGGCTCGATGCGTGGCGAATCAATACATTCAGTGAATGTCGGTGTTCAGGCGATGCTGAGTGCCCTGCGACAGGACCCCTACGCGCTGGAAAGTGTCCATATCTCTATCATCACCTTTGACAATGAAGCCCGGGAATATGTCCCTCTGACAGCTCTGGCTGATTTTCAGTTTGTGGATATTCAGGTGCCCAGTGCGGGAGGAACATTTACGGGAGCTGCGCTGGAGTGTCTGATGAGTTGTGTGGACCGGGACATCCGCCGGTCTGATGGCGAGCAAAAAGGTGACTGGCGCCCGCTGGTCTTCCTGATGACTGATGGCACGCCTTCTGATGCGTGGGCTTATGGTGAAGCCGTTAAAGAGGTTCATCGCCGTTCATTTGGCTCCATCATCGCCTGTGCTGTTGGTCCTAAAGCTGGGCATGAGCATCTTAAGCAACTGACTGCCAAAGTTGTAGCGCTGGAGACGCTTGATTCGACAGCCTTTTCTGGCTTTTTCAAATGGGTCAGCGCAAGTGTGGCATCAGGAAGTTCGAGTGCCGGGGTAAATGCCTCCTCAGACACGCTTCCCCCTCCTCCACCTGAAATACAGCTGGTCCTTTAAGTACTAACCGGTATGGCAGGAGGACAACCTTGCCATACATCGTTTCAGTCCACCAATGAAGTGGACGTAATTTATAGCGTGATGGGGTTTCTTATGAGACGGCTTCCCGTATTCTTTGTTCTGGACTGTTCAGAGTCCATGATTGGTGAAAATCTGAAAAGGATGAATGATGGCTTACAGATGATCGTTAACGATCTGCGTAAGGACCCCCATGCACTCGAAACAGCCTGGATTTCGGTTATTGCATTTGCGGGTGTCGCCAGAACTATTGTACCCCTTCATGATATTGTGTCTTTTTATCCCCCTCGCCTTCCTGTCGGAGGAGGGACAAGCCTTGGGGCAGCGCTACGGGAACTTACGGTACAAATAGATTCTCAGGTGCGTAAAACCAGCCTCGAAGAAAAAGGAGACTGGAAACCTGTGGTTTACCTGCTCACCGATGGACGTCCTACCGATGATATTTCGGGTGAAGTAAAACGCTGGAATGATTATTACGCCAAAAAAGTGAACCTGATCGCGGTAGGTATGGGGAATTCGGTAGACCTTGGTGTGCTTCGCCAACTGACTGAAAACGTTTTACTGTTTACGGAAAGCCAGGACGGAGATTTCACGCGTTTCATACAGTGGATCACCGCCTCCGTCACGGCCCACAGCAGAAGCGTAGGAGAAGATACTCAACCGCCACTGAAACAGACCGACTATATTGTCAAACTCGCCAAAGATGAAATCACCAGAGCTTACGATGATAACTGCGTGGTTTTGACCGGGCGTTGCAGCAAAACACGTCGACCCTATCTTATGAAGTATGAACGGCCACCGGCTAAGGTGTCAGGACTTGCATTTGACCTGAACCTGAACACCTTCAATATTGCAGGCTGCTATCCGATCGATGAAGACTACTTCTCATGGACGGATATGGTCGCATCTGGCGTTCAGGTTAATACCAGTGAACTCCACGGTGTACCTGGATGCCCGCATTGTGGAAACAGTAGCGCTTTCGCGATGTGCAGCTGTGGGAAGCTTCTTTGCATCGATGGGCCCGATGATGTTATCTGCCCATGGTGTGAGAAAGGACTGTCTTTTCAGGACGACGGTGGTCATTCCGATTTCAACGTTAGCAGAGGACGCGGCTGATGAGTGAATTGAGTACACTGGAGCATAAAATTGTCTCTCTTATTCTGGAAGAGTCAGCGGGGAAATCCGATCCTGAGGTCGCACTAAAACTAAGCAACGACCCGGCTATTTGCGGGCTTATAAATGATTTAAGAGAGTGTGTGAGAAACCCGGGGCTCAGGTTACCGTTGTCTGACGCCACTGCTCATAAAGAGGTTGACGCCGCATACGTTAGCCAGCAGGAAAGCAGCTTACTTACGTTCTGTGGTGAACAATCGCCACCTCCCATTCAGAACGATGTAAACCAAAACGACGACCATAATGCACAAATGGATGTTGTACAAATCAAACCAGAAACATCCAGGCAGGATATGAATGAAACTCCTGTACATGAGACCGCTGACACGACTAATCAGCAATCTTCTGTGCAGGCTTTATCAGTGATTAATGATGTGCAACAGGCTTTGTCAACCGCATCAGAAGCAGAGATATCGGGCATTATAGATAGTGACGATACATTGGAATCAGCTGAATCGCCTCGTCAGTCTGAGGCGATCTTACTCAGACCGGGAGAAATACCCCACAAAAAGACGACGGAGCATTCTCCTACTCTCCAGAAAGCGCCTGACGTATCCATTATTCTTGCAAATGCCAGGGTCGGTGAATCTTTTGACGCACTGGTAGATGTCATTACTGACAGCGGTGTTACGGCAGAAGTGACAGATATTCATTTTTCCCAAGATATCGGTCTGCTCTTTTGTAAAAAAGAGAAGCGCCTGAAAGGAACGCCAGCATTCAGCGGAAACTTTGAAATGACAGTGAAATGGTCATGTCCCTCACATTCAGATAATGAAAAAAAGTTACTTTTTGTTGTGAATCCCGACCCCAAAAGCCTCTGGAAAGTGATTGATCCCCCTGCCGACGCTCCTTTTTTCAAAAAGAGTATCGATCATCGAAATATCAGCTCTGCAACTGTAAATATCGTTGCTGCAAGTCGACGTGGACGTTCCCACGAACATGCCGGTACCTTCCGCGACGATGATTTTTATATCAATGTCAGTGATGAATCCGGATGGAACGTGTTGCTGGTGGCAGACGGAGCAGGTAGTGCCAGATTTTCTCGTGAAGGCTCTCGCATTGTAGCTGAAACCGTTGGTAACTACCTTTTCAGTCAACTAAAAGCAGAAAAGGGTCATGAAATCAAAGACAGAGTACTGCGATGGAATAGCGAAGATCAGCGGGCTGTATGGGATTTCATGAATCACCATTTCAGGCAAGCTGCGTTACTGGCTGTGCATAACATCAGTAGTGCAGCAATTATGGCCCAGGACAAAGCAAAGTCATTCTCAACAACTTTACTGGCGACCGTCACTTTTCGTGAAGGCTCTGAACTGTTTGCTGCGTCCTTCTGGCTTGGCGATGGCGCTATTGCTGCATATGGACCGGTCGGAAAGGTCAGGGTCCTTGGGGCTGCCGATAGTGGAGAATATGCCGGACAGACACGATTTCTTGACGCTGAGGCCGTCAGTGATTCAGGTTTCAGTAAACGCATCAGTATAGGTAAGTGGAATGATGTCTCTCACCTTGTGCTGATGACTGATGGTGTATCCGACCCGTGGTTTGAGACAGACAACGGACTACAGAATCCGACGAAATGGGACACGTTAATGACAGAGCTGAATCCTCTTCTCTCTGTTCCTGATCTGGCCTCATCGCAGCTGGTGGAGTGGTTAAACTTTTTCTCCCCGGGTAATCATGATGATCGGACAATCGTTGTTCTCTGGTGAGCTTAATGGGACCACAGGTGGGTATTCATGGCAAATATTGTTACATGTAAAACTAAGGATGGAAAAACCATTCAGTATGTCGATGAAGTCATCGGCTCAGGCTCAATGAAGGATGTGTATTTTTCTCCAGATAAATCGTACGTTGTGGCCTTCTATCATAAGCCTCAGAACGACCAGGCCCGCGAACGTATTAATATGATAACGGGCAGATACCGGCAAAATATTTTCGAACAATCAGGAGGAGATTACTGGAAAGGTCTTTTTTGCTGGCCTACAGATGTTGTCGAGCACGGCGACAAGGTGGGGATTGTGGTGCCCTCCTATCAGCAGCACTTTTTTTTCCGGTATGGCTCCAAAAATAACGACTTTCTCGGGATCAAAGGACGGGAAAAAGAAGGGAAATGGTTCGCCAGCGCCAACAATCAGAATAAATTTCTAGATCCCCGTGAAAGGGGCAATACTCTCAACTACCTGAAAGTTTGCTTACTGTTAACCCGGGCAGTCAGACGGATGCATGCTGCAGGACTGTGCCACAGTGACCTGAGCTATAAGAATGTCTTGATAGACCCTGAACTGGGCCACGCGTGCATCATCGATGTTGACGGGTTGGTTGTACCTGGCAAATACCCCCCCGACGTGGTTGGCACACCAGATTTTATTGCCCCGGAAGTGGTGACAACAAGCCACCTCCCCAAAGATGACCCTAAGCGTGTTCTGCCAAGCATAGCCACCGACCGGCATGCGCTTTCAGTGCTGATTTATATGTATCTGCTTTTTCGTCATCCCTTACGGGGTGGAAAGATCCATGACATGGACGATGAAGTGCGGGATGAAGCCCTTGCTATGGGGAAAAAGGCTCTGTTCATCGAACATCACACAGACCACAGCAACGCGGTTAAAATCAGCCAGGTCTCCTCATTTTCTCTTCCCTGGGCCGATCCTCAGAAAATCCCATACACCGTCCTGGGACCTTATTTAACACCGCTATTCGACCGGGCATTTATTGACGGGCTGCATGATCCGTCAAAACGGCCTACAGCGGATGAATGGGAAACGGCCCTGGTAAAAACGGTCGATTTAGTTCAGCCTTGCCAGAATGATGCCTGTGAGCAGAAGTGGTACGTTTTTTCCGGCAAAACGAAACCGGCGTGTCCTTACTGTGGAACGCCATACAAAGGTAAGCTTCCGATCCTGAATCTGTATTCATCCAGAAAAGCAGGGTCTTTCAGGCCTGATGACCACCGGCTAATGGTCTGGAGCGGGCAGTCTGTATATGCCTGGCATGTTAACCGGCTGGTTGCACCCAATGAAAGAACAACTGCTGACCAGAGAAAAAGAGTGGGTTACTTCGTTTTCCATAATGACCAGTGGTGGCTTGTAAACGAGGGAATACACGGGTTGATGTCTCTACCCGACCGCAGAGTGATAGCTATTGGTGATAAGCTCCGCCTGGATGACAACGCTCAGTTTATTTTCTCTACTGAGGAAGGTGGGCGATTGGTGGTGGTTCAGCTTTTGGATAATTAGATACGGTTTCTCTTGTTAACCTTTACCATTGATATCATAACGTCAATATGAGCCCACCATTAGGTGGGCCATAAATATCATAGTCGAAACGGAACGTTGCGGCTATACTGATTTTTTAAATTCAGCATTCGTCATATTCAGACCGTCCATTAGATATCATTAATGATATTGCCTTCAATGAAGGTCTTCCTGGCTATATTACCTACAAGATTTGTTGAAACCCCATCAAAAGTCCCGCCAATAACTCCGCCTACAAGTGGGATCATTTTACCTAAGTTAATTGCCCCTTTTTCACCAAACTTAGTGAGCAGTCTGAAACCTACACGCTTATTGATAGCTGTGATTGTTTCTCTTGAAATATTCTTAATTAACTGCGTGGACAGTTTTGAACCAATGACAATCCCTGTGCCCTTAAGAATGTCTTTTGCAGCATTACCAGCTAGGCACGAATAAACAAGCGCTTTCACACGATCATCCTTAACATCATAACCGCCCATGATAGCAATTGTTGTTATCATACTAATTTGGACATACATCACAGTCGCGATACTTGCTGGAATTGCTACAGGTAGAGTAATAATACCTCCAAGTCCGGAAACAAAACCAGTAGTGGCAGATTTTGTATTTTGCCATCTAATAAGAGAGTTGACCTTTTTTGCTAAGTCCCCTTCACCCTTCAGATAGTTTTCAGCCATCTCGTAAGATGAGTTCGTTCCCGGAATGGTTCCATCCAGTGCTTTATCGTAGGCCCAGTTGAGAGCCTGCATGATTTTTCCTTCGCTAATTTTATCTGCCATATGACTATCCTGTTGATTTATAATTTTTATTACAGTTTTAAACGTGGGAGGTCTAGTTTGTAAAGATCTGATTGTATTATATTTGTGCTGACACCCATCCCCTGAATTTTCGCTCTTAGATTTACAAAGTCTGTACTTGACAAACGTGGGTCAAGGCAGATTTCCTCAAAAAGGTCATCAGGAGTGATATTTATTTTATATAGATCCCCACTCCCATTTTTATCACCTATATCATCGACAATGAGTCTGACTTCATTTTCATGGGAAAAGGCAGTTCTTTTGGTACATAATAGCTCAGCGAATTGCGTATTTTGCCCTCCACTGATGAATGCCGTAAATGAGGTTGAAGTAATGAACTCTTTGATTTCTTCTTTATCCTTATAACTTACCTTTCCAATGAAGTATTTTAGACTGCAATATTCGTCAGATTTATTGTTCAAGGTGGAGAATAGTTTTCGGATGGTTGTTTTTACTCTCACTCCTCTTTTTTCAGGGCTATAAATTCTCCACATTGCATCAGTGTCTTCGTTTTCAGTCCAACACTGACCATACCATGAGTCGCTAAGGTTCTCCAGAGACGCTATTTCTCCAGTATCAGAAACCACTTCAGTCTTGAGGAAAAAGTTTTCATATGGATCATCCCACATAGAAGGTCGAACTAATACCAACTGTTTTGCAGCAATTACTTCTAAAAATCGTTCAAAACTAAATATCCTATAAACAGGAGCATCAACATCACTAATGTTAATTATGTTTTTATTGAGTTTTTCTAGCTCATTTTCCATCAACACTATCCTTTCTAATATCTTATTGATTGTTTCTCATTGAGAATCACCAAAAAATTGGTGGTTTTAATGAGGTAAAGCCTTGCTGCAAGGAAAAATGTGTTGGGTACAGTGGTGTCATTCCAGACTGTCGATCACTTCCCCCCATTTTTCTGCGTTGTTGAAACTCCCGCTAGATATACAGTTGTTGTGATAGTGGACTGCATATTTAACACGCAAGTTTTTAATCATCTCAGCCTGTGCTGTGCAAAAAACAAGATATACAATAGCGACTATAACCTGTTCAGGGCCAGCCCCAAGATGAGATACCGCTTTTTTGAACGAAGGCGCTACTTCTTCAAGAAGGTAAGTGACGCCAGGGTTCTTCCTGCCTACATATGAGATTTCGGATCTACGACCTTCATACTCCATCTCAAACAGACGAAAAGGTAGGTTACTCAACACCGCCCTAGCCGAGTGGTTAAATGCAGACGCTCGATCGTAAAATTCAATAACAAACCAGTAAACATCCTGTTCGGTGGGGAGCTTACTTCCCAACTGTCGGGCCAGCAGTTCCGCTAAGTCCATTGTCTCATCATCTGTTTCAGGCAATTTTGTTTTAACACCGCCAATCACAAACTCATTTTTAGTCAAACCAAACAAACTTCCCAAACCCATGATGCTAACCTCATGCACCTAAAAAGATGAATATATCAGAACCACTGACTGTGCCCACCTACCCTTTTTCATTCAACGCATGCACGATCAGTGCTTACACCGCGACATGAAAGGCAATATTTGTGTACGGTATATCGCACCCTAAGAAGTGAGGCACCAAGCCCATTCCCGGACTACGCCTGGTCGATGACAAATCTCCCAAGTACAATGACCGGAATGGCATCAGACGCGTTGCGTCGGTATGCCTCAGGCACCGTGTTGCGTTGGATACTCCCCAAAGATATTCACATTTAGAGAGAGGTGATTTCTGAAATTTTAGCCATGGTCCGTTTTTTATCAATGCGGGGCTGTAGCCATGCCTGAAAATCCGGGCGTGTTTCCGCTATCCTGACGGCTTCAACAGAGAAAACCTTATATTTGCCCTGCTGCTGGGGCTCACCAAGCCAGCGGCGTATGGCGGCGTCTGTCCACAGACGGTAATACTTAAGTCTGTAGACGGTGATCCACTTTTCTGACCATGCATCAAATTTCTGGCAACGCTGCTGATACCGTCGCTCTTCTTCTCGTTTTTTCCAGTCGCTGTCTACAGCAAACTTTCGGTGACCAACAAAAATCCCCTGGACTTTGCCCATATCCTATCCCCCCCGATATGCAGTCACTATCCAGGGTAACAGTTAAGAGCCGTAACGACCAGCAGCTCCGGGCAGAATAGTCCAGTGGGACCGGCACCTGACCCCGGAGAGGTGTCTACTGTATGCGACAATGCGGGAAAACCCGGAGTTGGCCATCTCCATAATTTCTGAATGCCGGCACGACCATCAGGCGATAAAATAGCAAACGTAAGACAACATACCTCAAGTTCTTTGGACCTTTACCGTGCCCAGCCCGCCCCTCGCCGCGCGTGTGAAAAAAAGAGAAAAATGAAAAAAAAGAAAAAAAGAATATGCCGAAAATGTGCACAGTCGTGACTCACGCAGAGCGTGACACTCCGGGGCAAAGGCTTTGCAGGGCTACGAGGCATGTTGTCTTACGTTTGGGTGTGGTTGTCCGTCCCTCCCGTTTTCGGTGATTGTTTCACCTGACCTCCCGCTTTAACATTCATCGCTGGTGGCCCCGCCGTCACGGCGTAATTTCTTACTGAGCGAGGTTTGTGTGAGTAACAGAGGCAGAGAAGACAGCGTTACCGATGTGTTTAAATCTCAGGTGCGGAATGCATGCCGTGAATACGGAATGAGTGATCTCATTGCCTCACTGAACGGCCGCGACCGGGATATTAATGCCGATACCCTGTTCGGTGTCTGCGACCGATTCTTCCTGGTCGAGATGAAATCGTACAACCGAAATGTTCGTGATGAAGCCAAAAAGCCTGCAGTCTGCCTTCTCTGCAATGGATTACAGAGAAGCTCTCGGGTTCGCAGCTGGCACAGAGCATGTCACTTCATCATGTGGGGGCGTATTGTTAAGGATTCGCTTGAAACCCGTTTCACCATCTACCAGGACAGTGTATGTCGGGATTCGGTCCTTCCGAACTGCAGTGGTCTCGGGGAGCCTCCGAAACCAACCATCTATCGGGGGGAGGACCTGGCAAGGGGAGCAGCTTTAGGTACTGCGGGCTTATCAAAACCAGATTTTTTCAATTACCTGTGGTGGTTGTTAAATGGCCGGGCTGTAGATGTAGACGAATTTAAAATCGCGCCCGGTAGCAGGTTAGGTTTCAGTTTGTTTGGTACATCAGATGCAACCGGTAAGGTAATAAGTAAAACGTTCAGAACTTACGATGACCTTGAAGTGTGGGCTGAAGATGCATTAAAACAATTAGTCACCTTCAGGGGATAACTATCTGAAGATATTTCGCCGGTGTGAAACACGTTTTTACTGTCGACTACAGTAGACAGTTCCCCACCGGCGTCGGCTACAATAGACATTCCCCCCTGAGGCGATCAGCTGCAAGGACACCTCAACTGGCATCGACTACAGTAGACATGTTCTCTGCTGCGGCCTTTTCCCGGGACGCCGTCGCCAGCGTCGACCACAGTAGACATTCCCCCTGCAGCGGCCCGCTGCCGGATTGCCACCACCGGCGTCGGCTACAGTAGACAGTTCCCCTGCGGCAGCCTGCTCCTGGATCGATGATCCGACTGCGTCTCCTGTGCCAGTGGGCAATCCACCGGCTTCACCCTCCCCCCTTTTTAGTCAGCATGACATCTGCAGACTGTACTTGTATAACACAGCTCTACCGGTGATGGCGGGATTTAAGAATGAGCCGAACAGATACAACTGGGGGCGCACTAGGGATTCGACTGAACGACTTCACTGTAGCAATCAACGAGTAAAACTGTGGGCATAATGTTGCAAGCCTGTTGTTAAGCCATCTGCCTGGTGAGAAACCGTGTACATCACTGTCACCGCAGCACACTAGGGGGCATGTCTGTAAATGAACGGGAGAAGCAGACTGACTGTCGGTTTTTCTCGGTGTCAGATAAGTCTAACAATAACCACTATAGAAAGAATAACCATTACAGATAGTGTGATCTGAGTGGGAAAGACGAATTACTTCTGGTAGTAGACCGGCTCGTTATGGCCTGAAACACTTCAGTCACAGGCCTTGAATTTTCATCAGAACAAAGACTTGTACCAGCAGGATCCCTTTTAAGAAGTAATGAGTCTGGGCAGTCAACGCCGTCAGCTGAGAAACTCTTATCGCTAACGCTAAGCTTTTCACTTACCTGCGTGGTTAAAGTATTTTCACGATCCCCTGATTATGTTTTTTGAAGTTATCCACCGGATAGAATAATTAATTAAGATTAATGAGGTTTATACAAAGAACAACAAAGAACAACAAAAGAATAGCGATCGGCTTAGCCCTTTATTCATGCGGCTTTCAGGGTTTCTGTATCATCGCTGGCGGGTAGTTCATCAACGCTGGAGGGCAAATGCTCAACGCTGGAGGGTCAGTAATCAACGCTGGAGGGTGGATTATCAACGCTGGCGGGTTGTAACTATCAACGCTAGCGGGTATTCTCCATAAGTATCCACAAGCGGGGCTTTTCTCACAATGAACAGTGAAAACAATCAATTACCGTTAATTATCACTGAAATAGAAAAAAGTACGGGCGAAGTTATACAGCTGATCCCCAACTCGAAACAAAGCATCCAACCTAAATCGCTTCTGCGACTGGGTGTATTTGTTCCGACCCTGAAAGATGGTTCTGATCCCATGTCCAGAGGACATCACATCGACGCCACCAAGGAGTTGTGCAGACTGTCATCTCTCTCCGGAGAAGGTTACGAGAAGATCAGCATTTTCGGCCCGCGCCTTGATATGGATACTGATTTTAAGGTCTGGTTAGGGATTGTGGATTCACTGACCAATAAGTACCTGGAAAAGGACGGCACTGTACGAATGAATTTCATTGATTTTGCATGCAGCTGCGGGCTGGCGACAAAGCGTGTCGACTCCCGGTTACGCAAGCGATTCAGTGACTCTCTGACGCGAATTCAGCATACGCATTTCCAGTTCATAAAGCCGTCTTCGGTTGAAGGCAAAAAAATCAAAATTGATATGAGTCTGGTCTCCACCTCTTACTATGATGAGGGTACCGATGAGGTCATCATCAGGCCAAACCCGGACCTGAACACCCTCTACCAGGTCGATGGTAAAACTAGGCTATACCTTAAAATTCTTAAAACCTTGGCCCGAAAAGAGTCAGCACAGGCGCTGTACCTGTACCTTGTGGAGTTACCGGATAACTTCTATCGCATTGGCTTTGACCGACTCAGGGAACGGCTGCAACTCACTGCACACAAAGGCTCTCAGAATGCCACCATCAGACGGGCGTTGGAGCAGCTGGAAGAAGCTGGCTTCCTGAAGTATTCGATCGAGAAATCCCGTGGTGATTATGTGCTGGTCATTCTAAACAGAAATAAGAAAATATCCTGACCACTGTCTGAGTAGCCAGCTCTCAGCTGGCTACCACATACATCCCTTCTTTTCGTGACCCCCGCACAGATCTGATATCAGGTGGCAATCAGCCACCAGCGTTGATAACCGTGGCCGCTGGAGGCCCCGCTTACCCGCTAGCGTTGATACCCGTGACCACCACAGGCCCGGTTTACCCGCCAGCGTTGATACTCGTGGCCGCTGGAGGCCCCGCTTACCCGCCAGCGTTGATACCCGTGACCACCACAGGCCCGGTTTACCCACCAGCGTTGATACCCGTGGCCGCTGGAGGCCCCGCTTACCCGCCAGCGTTGATACCCGTGCCCCCTTCTGGCCCGGCTTACCCACCAGCGGTGATGCACGAGACCACCACAGGCCCGGCTTACCCGCCAGCGGTGATGCACGAGACCACCACAGGCCCGGTTTACCCGCCAGCGGTGATACTCGTGACCACCACAGGCCCGGTTTACCCGCCAGCGGTGATACTCGTGGCCGCTGGAGTCCCTGTTTGCCCGCCAGCGTTGATATCCGTAGCCGCCGCAGATCCGGTTTACCCGCCAGCGGTGATGCACGTGGCTGCTGCAGGCCCGGTTTACCCACTAGTGTTGATGCACGTGGCTGCTGTAGGCCCTGTTTACCCGCCAGCGTTGATATCCGTAGCCGCCGCAGGTCCGGTTTACCCGCCAGCGGTGATGCACGTGGCTGCTGTAGGCCCTGTTTACCCGCCAGCGTTGATGCACGTGGCCGCTGCAGGCCCAGTTTACCCGCCAGCGTTGATACCCGTGGTCGCAGCAGGCCCGGTTTACCCGCCAGCGTTGATACCGGTGGCCGCTTCAGGCCCGATTTACCCGCCAGCGGTGATAGCCTGAACACAACGTGAACTGTTTCCCCCCCACCAGCATTGATCTTGGTGGCCGCTGCAGGACCGGTTTACCTGCCAGCGGTGATAATGTTGAACAGGAGGTGAGCTATCTGCCCGCCAGCATTGATCTCGGTGGCTGCTGCAGGACCGGTCTACCCGCCAGCGGTGATAATGTTGAACAGGAGGTGAGCTATCTACCCGCCAGCATTGATCTCGGTGGCCGCTGCAGGACCGGTCTACCCGTCAGCAGTGATAATGTTGAACAGGACACCAGCAATTCGCTCGCCATCATTGATCGCGGGGGCCGCTGCGGGACCGGTTTACCCGCCAGCAGTGATGACTTTATGTTAAGTGCTAAATACTAAATACAAAGGTGGTACATTTCTGAGCGACCGTTTTACTTGCTCCGGTCATTGAGGAGAAACCAGTCATGAAAGGCCTGTTTGTCATCGAAGCCAGGCAGTTGATGGATAGACATGTTCCAGTTGATTATTTTGATGATGAACCCTATGAATGCCATTTCAGCCTCATTCAGTTCACCATCACCTCTCTTACGTAAAAAAAAGTCGTACCACCGTTCGTATGCCGGGACATTGATAGATTCTGAAGCTTCAAGCAGACGTGGGATAAAATATACCAACTCGTCAAACGCTTTACTTCCTGGA
Organism: Klebsiella sp. OBRC7; assembly: GCF_000293135.1. Lineage (NCBI taxonomy): Bacteria > Pseudomonadati > Pseudomonadota > Gammaproteobacteria > Enterobacterales > Enterobacteriaceae > Klebsiella > Klebsiella sp. OBRC7. The sequence continues at coordinate 58,687 of NZ_ALNJ01000030.1, forward strand.
GGTATATCGGCGCGGCTTAAACCACAGAGAAGGTTTATGGTGCACCTTAAATGATGCCACTGCAGAGATGGTGACAACGGTAATACATTCATGCTTATCGGCAGTTCATGCGGGATCAACGAAAGAAGCTGATTACCGCTGCTGGTGAACTCCCTCTTGTACTGGTGTAAGGCATCAGGCTTAACCGTTTTCATCATTGGATGGTAGATCCATTTTTTCGCTTCCTCAGAAACGAAAAGTAACTTTTCTACCGCAACCATCAGCTTTATGCCTTCTCCTTTCTCCCGGTATGGAGCGACGATGCTTTCTATTCGAACCGCATCTATCTCAACCAGCGCCAGTTGGCCGGTCTGGGCTAACAGGTCTGGATTTGGCTGGATGTCCTCAGCTGTATCATTGATGAAGATCCCGATAGTTGTGTCATTACACTGCCCGATAAGGTCAGCATTCAGCCCGCATACAATCCCACCAGCGGTGATATTTTTAAGTGTTACAACACCTTTTTCCTTACCGTGCAAAAGGTGTGGAAGAGCCAGAAATTTTTTCTCCTGTATCTTCATCTGAATGTATTTTTTTAGATGTTGTAAGGTCAGTTCACTGCAAACGCCTTTAACATCCGTGGAGTGGCTGAAATGCCATTTTTTACTTTGTCCCTGTCTGGCTATGAGAGAGGTGCCACAGATGAGGCAAATACAATTGCACGAAAGACCATTTTCAACACTGGCAATATCAACGATTTTATTTGTGTCTTTATCAAAACCAAATGGGATCCACTTTCGTGCATTGCGTTTCATGTTGATTCCTCGTTTAATGCAGATAAAATATTGTACATCAACCGCTTTACTCAAACCGGAAATAACATGATTAACTGGAAGTTATTTAAATATCATCAGGAATGAGACTCCACACAGAGGCGGGTATTTTGTCATATATCTTTTTCATATAAATCTCAGCCCTGCGGTGGTCATAAGCCCCATTCAGACTGATAATCTCGTTTATTGGTCCACCTTCCTCGTTTAATTTATCCTGGATACGTTCAAAAACTTTATCAAGAGTTTCTGTTGTACTGCATTTTCTGAACTTCAGGAGATAAACTTCTCTGAGGTTGCTTTCAGCATGTGGGCTTTTCAACAACGGCACTCCGGGGCAGGTTTAAAACACTCAGTACTTTCGAAAACAATAAATGAATGCCAACAGACTGGCAAGTCAGGCATTTCTGGTTTTTTGTTATTGTTCCTGGCTTTGAAAAAAAATACTGTTAGTATACTGGTTATAAAGCCAGTGCTGTTAAAAGACATGAGATCTTCCATGACAGATAGAACGAAGCTGATAGCCCTATCCCGGCCCGATGACATGAGCGCACTGGATGCGCTTAAGCTGTTACGTTTCCGCCGCTACAACACTGCGAGAAGCCAGTTAAGGACCACCCGTGTCTGGTCGTCATGGTGTGCCAAAAATGGCCTGACGCCCTTCCCTGTGGCTGCTGTTGATGTTGAACGTTATATCAACGGGCTGAATGGATCCGTCAAAATGGCGACCATTTCTCATTTCATTGCTTGCCTTGCGAGCGTCAACGGGAGTCTCGGATTCCCTGACTTCCGCAACGTTCTTATTAAAGCGCTTGTCCAGGTCTGGCGGGCGCGGGAAAATGAGAAAAAAGTGGTTACCGGCCAGGCGCTTCCTTTTATGGTTGCAGACCTCAATATACTCCGTCGGGCCCTCCAGAAGAGCGACGACGTCAGGGATATTCGTGACCTGGCTATGATCTGGGTTGGTTTTGAAACGCTGCTGCGCAACGTGGAAATCAGGAGGATTAAAACCGGTGACCTCAAATGGCAAAATGACAGTGCCTGTTACCTTCTGGATGTGATGCGGACCAAAACAAGCCTGTCGAGCAACCTGACGTTTCAACTTTCGGCACAGTGCAGCCGACACGTCAGGCGACTGATTGAAACGGTGGAGTATACGAATACAGAAACCTTCGGGAACCGTTACCTGTTTCAACCTGTCAACGTCCATACAAACCGGTATTTTCCGGCCACCAGCAGTAAGCTGTCCAGAGGCAAATCTATAGATAACATGCTCCTGAAGGCTGGATTCAATCAGGCGTTGCTCACTCAGCTGCAGAAGGACTCACAGGTCTCACGAGAGGATGTCGGTATTCTGTCCTCCAATTCACTGAACCAAGCATTTTCGCGCCTGTGGGATATAGCCGGTAAAGTGGGTGATAAGCGACAGTCTGGCCGGTACATTAAGTGGACAGGGCACAGTGTGCGAGTCGGGGGGGCTATTGAACTGTTTAGGGACGGATACACTCTGGAGAAAATTACGGAGATGGGGAACTGGTCTGATCCGAAGATGGTTTTCCGGTATATAAGGGCACACCTTGCCAGTGAAAAAGCCATGGTGAGCTTTATGCGCAATCATCTGGACGACATATAACATGGGTCCGGAGATACCGACAGTCAGGTGTTAACGTGTTGTGGGGGTTAATGAAACGTCATTAAATATTAATCTCCTTCAAGTCTGTCAAAACAAAATTACCTCTATCAGATAATGTGTCAAAGTCAGTAATACTGAATTCATGGGTATGAAACCAGACAACACGACATGTTGGACAAGTAACAGGCAATTCATCCTCTGCTATCTTCTCGCAATTATGAATTATTTCACCCTTCTCATTCCTGTCGATATTATATCCACTTGTGCAGAGTGTTTCGTACCCATGTGCACCTGTTACAATATGCGTGGCTGTTCTTTCTTTAATCTCTCCATTTACTTTTATCTGCTCACGAGTAGTAATGGTTCGTTTATTATTCATTGTCCCTCCGGATGGAATGTAAAAGGAATGGCTATTACGCTTGTGTTCGCCTTGGTTGTGAGTGGGGAAAAGTTTCAGGCAGAACAACACAGTCAGGAAACTCAAAACTCAGTGCTTTTCAGAATGGATGCAGACTCATTTCTCCCGTCATTGTGAAACGCCCCAGTTCCTTCATTATGCGGCCGTACGGCAGGAAGACGAAGAAAAGCCTTATCTTGCTCAAGAATGGCTTCTGGTGCGTTTCACGAAGGAAAATTAGGGTGATTTAATTTGTTAGCGTTTCTGGTCTGCCTTTTCTGCTTTCCGTTGTTTTTTTAATCTCCGTTTTACCTTGATACCCGCCAGGGTGTAAAGAACCACACAGGCAATGAAATTTACCAGTGCAGCAAATTCCACCCCCAGATGAATCACTGCCGGTTTGATGGGCAAAAATAAAGCCACGAGAAGCAGAATAAATGAAATGATACACCGTAAGGCCATCCCTTCCGTGCCGTCGCCCCGATTATTCTGGCTCGCATCGGCCCCGATTTTGCTTGTCAAAAAATTAAGGCCATACGCACACAGGGCGGTTACGACCATAAATATTGCATAATTCATTATTCCTCCAGGGGTTTTAATCTCAGCCTGACCACATTGACCAGTTTCTTAATGCCGCCCTCGCCGGTAACAAACACATAGCGATATCTCGGCCAGGTGGTGTGAGAAAATACCTCACCAGCGGTATTCATATCGAGTGGCAAAAGTCTTGCTGTCTTGCTCTCTGGCAGTTTATCTACGGGGATCATCCCTTTCCTGAAACTCTTCATCATCAGTGCAAGTGGGTTTCTGCAATTTTTATTGCTCATGGTTTCTGTGTAACGAATCATCCCTCCCATCGTGATCTGGACTTTACCCAGTTCGCAGTCAAACTGTGGCATCGCAGGCCAGGAAGGGACTTCAAGACTCGTGCTGGTCAGAGCCTGCCCGTAGCCCTGCTCACTGGTTTCCACCGATGTGTTGAGTCCCGGGAACAGAGCATGCATATACCGGATGATCTTTACCACGCCGGGCGTACTGGCTTTGCGCTGATATATATCAGGCAGCCAGGCCGATGTACTGGCCCATAAGGTGGTGCTGGCATAAACCTGTTTCTCCATATGCCACAGAATGGAGGGATCCGAGAGGAAATGATGAACTGTCAGTAACTCAGCCAGAAATCTGTCTTCACTCGGTTGCGTCATAGCATTTTTAAAACTGATCTGAACCCGGAAACGTTCCTTCGCGTTCACAAACGATATTCCCCGACTGACCGCGACCTCGTAAAGCCTGTTGGCCGGGTCCGCACGACAAATACCGGTTAAAATCCGGCTCATGCCGACTCCTTAATCACTTCCACCAGCCCAATTCGTGGCAGGACAGATCGATATTTTTCATCAACATTACCGCGCTTCTGCCTTTCACCTTTTTCGTAATCTTTTAACGGGTTAAAACGGCTCGGCTCACTGAACAAAATTAACGGTAAAGGGGCTCTGAAGTTGAGTTTGTACGGTCCGGACACGTCATCAGGATCATGTGGACTGGTGTACCTGATATTGACGTTAACAGCAGGAAAGTTACTTTCCCGGATGATGCGAAACCTCCTCAGCTGCTCATCTTCATGACTGACCTCTTCATTGAGCAACGACAGCATCATGATTTCCTCACTACGCTCCTGCTTCAGTCGCTTAACATCCTGTATTGTCAGCCTGATATCAGGCTGTAGTGCCGTTAGTTCCCTGCGTAAGCGATCAATAACCGTTTCCAGGCGGGTGAATTTATGAACGACCGGAATTTGCCAGGTAAAACCGAGAGTACGAATTTTCTCAGTCACGATGCGGATGTTACGGGATACCTGCAGGGTCACCAGCCACGGGCAAACCTGATGCAGAATTTCTGACCGGGAGTCTCTGTATTGAGTGATACTTTTGACCGCATCAGCAAACTTATCCCGTAGCCGGTTGATTTCTCCTACCAGCGCCAACACTTCGTCATGATTATTATTGACGACAATAAACCCGGGGTATTTACGGGTGATTTTGGTTGAATAAGGTTCATTTTCCGCCAGGCCTTTATCAACCCGCTGCTGCCGGTAGATGTCCACCAGGGTGTCGAGGCCAGGCACCGAGTGAGTCACCTTAATTTCCTGCGGGGGATGATACTCCTCCATGCTTCGTGGCTCCGGGAGCGAAGCAAGGTAAGCTGATCCGATCTCGCTATCCTGGAGTAAACTGTGCAGCTCATCGAGTTTGCGTAGTTGCTCTTCATTGTAATGTGCGAAGTCAGTATTCATTTCATCTCCCGATCTTGATTCCCGAGGGCGGACGTTAGTCGTTAAATGAATTCAGGTAAAGTTCTGAATGTCAGCCATAGCGGCAGGCGGCGTCCGTCCTGACACACCCGAATCAACCGGTATCGTGTTTTCTCCATCGACACGAGCCAGTAACCAGCAGGGACAGGCCGGTTAATCGTTATCAGCTTCAGGCCGAAAAATCCCCACGAAATAAACATTCGCCCGGCGTTTTCGCTGAAAGAGATCCTGAAGGACGGATAAAGTAGCCAGAATGCCGTAAAGTAGAGATACCATGAATACGGAACCGTCATCTGCAGGATTTCATAGTTACGCACCGTCGCTGTAATGAGTCCAAGGCTTAAAATTGCCCCGATACCGGCATAGGCTTTAAACGATGCACTTTCGTAGTTCTTCCAGGTAATGTTTCCGATACTGTGCACTTTACCCATCGTCCTGCCTCACTGTAATTGGCTATGGCTCTTCATGCGTGGGAGGATATCGTTCTCCCACAGCGACCTTGAGCTCCCGTGACCACCGGTAAGGCGCATTGCACAAACTCGATCAAACACGGAAACTTCTTCCCTGATTGCATGGGTTTGACGATCCGTAAGCTCGATAAAGTCAGGAACAATCTGCATAACCGCGTTCATCATTTCGGCTTTCATAATCCTGGGACCTTCCCCGGTATCTGCCACATAGGTCTCATCAACATTAAAACTAAATGAGCATAGGAGCTGGCCCTGGGCCTTTGGGCCCATCTGCACTCCTCTGCTGTCAACCGTCAAACGAACGATGGCAAAAGAGCCACCAGCACTGGTAATATTTCTGACCAATATACTGACAGGTGTCATATGCAACCAGCTGTAGATACCCAGGACTATTTCTTCTTTGAAAATCATATTCAATTTTTAGGTTCTCTTTTTTTTCATTAATGAATATGAAAGCATAAAAAAATGCTCTGTAAAGCCCTAATCTATCGAGAGCAAAGGTTTTGTATTTTTTAATTTGTACTCGATAATAATACCAGCAGCATCAGCTGTTGTTATTTCAGACAGGATAGCGTCAATAATTTCAGGGTCGGATATGTTATTGAACCCGAGTCTACGTACCCTCTCTTTTACACATTCAAAACGACGTGCTGTTGCTGTGTCAATGACAAGCGTGTTCATCGGCAAGCCGTCAGCTGCGCCATGCACATCATTCGTTTTCATGTTTGCTCTCCAGATCTGGAATATAATCAAAATTAAAAGCAACTGCCTTTTCTGGTGCACCATCTGCGATGAGCTTTAACCATGTGTATGAATCTTCCTGGTTCAAGAAGATAACCAGGTACCCCTGATCAGAAAGGTTATGTTGTTTTATGAAATCAATATCATTATCCATTCCGAAACCCAGAGGACCACGTACCACGCGTGATTGTGTTGGTAAGTGATGGCTGAACAAGGATAAGACGACTTCTCTCAGGTCTAAATTATCGTGAGCAATGAAAACCACCCTTCTACCATCAGTAACCGAAGATACGATGCTTTTAACACTGGCCTTAACGCTATAGCGATAAACTAACAGTCTCAGTCTGGTCATGCTGAGGCAAATGATACCTGCACTTGTGATTAAAGCACCATAAACTGAGCCTTCAACGAACCAGTTGATAAGCCCGACAGCCAATAAAGCAACAAAAGTAACTATGCTGAGAAGGAACAAATAAAAGTTAATTTTGTGGTCTTTTGCATACCACGTTGAAACAAGGGCCAAAATGACCATTACAACCAGTAATGAATACATTGAAAGGTCATACGGGTTACTCATCAACACACTCTCTTTCATGCCCAGGGCAACCCCAGACAGGTGAAAAGTCTGGACAATTTTGCGTTGTGATAAGTCGTTCACCGGCTGCATAACGCAATTTCAAGTCCGTACGTAAAGCTTCAGCATTGTCCCCACCAAAAAGGTAGAGAAGGAAATCATCATCGGCCAAAAGTAACTTTTCTAGGCCATAGCATTCATGTCTGTAGTTCATCAGCCCTCCTTTAAACTATTAAATCATAGTAGAAAGGCAAAGTTTCTGGACTAAGGGACTAAAAATCAGACTTTGAGAAATTTTTTTGGCAAAAAAAAAGCGCATAAAATATGCGCTCTTTTTATAGACAACAATGAATAATTAATTTAAGCAGCGAAGATGGTTTTCAACTCGCGCAATGAAGTTCTTCATTGAGGGAAGGTTTAACTCCTCACCGATGTGAAGGCAGTCAAAGAGTGACCGTGCGGGATCGGAGTTAAAACCTTTATTATTAACAAAATCTAAAATCTCTTTCAGATAGGTGTTTTTGTTGCCACCGCTAAAAGACTTAAGTAAAGGCCCTCGATCTAACAGAACACCAGCAGTTTGCTTTGTGAGACGAACGCTCTGCATGCTAAACATTTTACAATGATAATATGCAAAGTCCTCACTACCATCCCAATCAAGTGCCATGGAGGAGTGAAATTCAGATAACAAAAGCAACATGGTGCCATGATCGCGAACAACGTAGATAAATTCAGAGTTACCATTGATTAAGGCTTGCTTGATTAAGCGCAAATCTGCCTCTATGTCGTAGTCATACCACGGTGTATTAACAAGAGTGGAGGAATGCTTCAAAATGACGTTATCTTTTACCCAGGTGAATACAGATTCAATATCAATTGCAGAAATATTGTTCATAACAGGCTCTCTTAATGTTAAATGAGAGAGCCCCCACAGGGAGAACTCTCCCTGTATGGGTTATGATAATTACTTAATCAGGTCGAAAAACTTTTCTTCAAGTTTACCAGGAAAAGCTTCTGTCCCATTGAGTATTAGCACATCATTCCAGTCGACACCTTTCTTACCATCAGGAATATCAATTTCTGGTAAGAAAATGTGTACATGGACATTCGCATGAGGATAGCGTGCAGCGAATAATGGTTCCATTCGGTTCTTAAGAACCTGTGCAGCAGTTTCTCCGGCAGCATTACCTGTATTTGGATTAACCCGATCTTTATCTGCCCAAATCGTCAATTCGATGAAATCGCAATCAGAAGGAGGCATAAAATGATCAGGAATTTCGAGCATTTCCATAAACGTAGAACTTGAAGATGCCCAGCATGGTATTGAAGTTGCCTCAGTTACCGACAACGCATTCTCTATACCTTCGCTGATACCCAAAAACCAAGCCTTAGACATTTCATCATAGGTTGGTTTAAACAACTGGATCGAGCCACCATTCATCTGATAGACCGGTTTCATCATTAACTTTGGGTTTTCAACATCTGCTTTTACAAGCCCATCATCACTAAGATGAGTTTTATGGATAGTGCAATTGCGACCTAACTTATCATTAAAGATAGCAACCATCGTGGGGTGAAAGCTGGCAGGTTTATTAACACCATGCCAGTAACGCATTTTTGGATTTAACCCCAGGCTTGCTGGTAACTTTGTGAGAATCCTCTTAATTCCGCGCCCTGAAAGATATCGAGCTACTAAAGAATCGGGAGTCGCAATGTTAGTATATTTGTATACAGCCTCTAATTTCTTTATGCGATTAAATCTTTCCTCTTCTCCAATATCAGAGAAAGAAGAAGCTTTTTTCTCATAAAGAACGATATTAACGCGGTCTGCTTCATTCAACTTTCTGTCCTTAGAAACACCGATCATTTCCAGAATGTCTTTTGCAGCCTGCGTTTTACTAACCTGCTTTAGTTCAGCAATTAAATCAATGCCATCAATGAATGCATTATGTGGATAATCTTCATGTATAGCATGAACACTTTCCAGTGAACGGTCTTTAAATCTAAATTTCGTTTTACCGTCGCCTGTAAACGGGCATTTTACGGAGCGAGGTGCTTTTTCTAACGCCTCATGAAATTCAGGATAAAAGGACAGAACATTACGCCATCCACCCAATTGATGAACGTGAGACTTGACGAGGTCAAATGTCTCTTGTGCATGCTGCATTGGTGATTTAGCCGGTAAATTAGAACTTGTAGAATGACTCATAATATTCTCCTGGCTGACATTGTGGGTTTCACAATGCCTACTGCTGTGCAGATAACATTGAGAAACCCACAACGCAGAATGAAGGAAGTGCCACAGGGTGGCACATTCATTTATAAGATTTCGTAACCGTTATTCCGATATTTACTCACCAGTTTGTCAACTACTGAGTCCATTACTTCAGAATTTTCCTCGGAAAAGCTGGAATCACGCACAAGACGTTCAACCGGCAATACACCGTCAACAACTTCTCCTTCAGTAACGTATATCTTGGTTCCGATCATTCCACCGTCCAATTGACGAGAGTCAACTCGGACACGCTTAATATATTTTTCACCTTTCATATATTTGCTCCTAAAAGGCGAGCAAATACACCCAGGCGGGTATATAAGCCCGCAGGGGAAGGTATTTAAATTTAGACCAGACTTCTGATTAATTCCTTATACAAAAGAATTAATTCAGATATATCGTTTATTGTTTTAAAATAAACGCCGTCGAAGCCTTGTGGTTTTTCAATGCCATAACCGATACAGACAATTTCTATACCATGTTTCTTGGCATGTTCAACTGCTCTGCTAACGCATTCTACAGGACTAGACGGTAAACCATCTGTCGCTATAAAAATAACCTTACGTGTAAAATTGAAACGTAATAAATATTCTACGCATTCATTTATCGCTTCAGCAGTTGGAGTATGTAATCCGCTACTTACATTTTCGTAATCAGAGAAATTGTGAGCAACTGATTCGTTAAATGGCTTAAGAATGTCTATAAAACCTTCTTTCTGGACCGGATAAACAACATCAGCAACATCAATATTGTTTACCGACTCACAAGCCAAGGTAAAAGCGAGGTTAGCATTTAAAGCTAGTTCACCAACTTCATACATAGATGCCGAGATATCACGTAGATTAACTATACCCACGTCAGATCGCTTCCATCCATCCCCACCTTTCTTAAAGACAGATGTTGCGCCCATAGGTACCTCAACAAGCTTTCTTCCATGAAGGCGAGCTCCACGGTCTGTAAGCCGGTTGTTACGGCGGACATTCTGTTTTAATAGAGAAGAAAGTAACTTTCTTAGGTCACGTGAATTATTTTGTGCTTTAGTATAGTCCTCTTCAGTAAGACGGATAAAACCGATGCGAACCCCGTAATTTGTAACATCTTCATCACTGAATGATGCTGCCATCACGGTAATTGCTTTTTTAAGAGCTTCATGAAAATCATGCGATGGTGTTTGGTCATTGTCAGAATCAAGATAATTATCAAGATCCTCTATGGCCTTTTTTATCTGTTCGGGTGAGTAAACAGGTTTTAGATCTGAATTATCACTTACAGAAGAATCATCGGAGCTGTCAGAATCATCAGAATCATCAGAATCATCAGAATCATCAGAATCATCAGAATCATCAGAATCATCAGAGTCATCAGAGTCATCAGAGTCATCAGAATCATCAGAGTCATCAGAATCATCAGAGTCATCAGAGTCATCAGAGTCATCAGAATCATCATGTTTCTTCTGCTCTTCTTCTTTCTCTTTTAGATCATCACGTAATTTTTCAAACTCTTCATGAAGTTTTAATCCTAAATCACATGCCATAAGAGTTGAATTAACACCGGTAGCTTCTGCGATTAATGAATCAAAACGATCTTTCAAACCTAATAGAGTAGTATCAGCAAGATCAAAGAAATTTTTTAAAATCTCAGGAATGCCTTCTTGCCCTAATTGGTTGACTCGGAGTTTATTTAAAATGTACATTTCCACATATGAAACTATATTTTTTCCATCTGCAGTCATGTAACCATCTTGAACCATTAAAGAATACATTTCAGAAAGCATCGATTTAGATAATGGAAAAAGATTCCCAGTTTTCTCCTCCATCTGAATGTCTTCAAAAAGGTTGATTTCCCGATGAAGTCTTTTTAACTTAATTCGTGCTTTCTTCTCATCGTTTTCTGAAGAGAAAACAGGAACACCATCAGGTAATATATGATCAAAACCTGGTAATTTTGAAAGGTACTCATTCTCAAAACTTATGCAGGTTTCTAATTCAGTAAAACGATTATGACCACCTTCATGACTAATCCAACCAGAGCATAACTTCCAGTATTTATCATTACTAAAGTCACCATCAGGTAAATATATTATTTTTTTAACCATATCAATTCGTGGGTTCATTTTGCGACCGGCAAACCTAATAGTAAGGTCAGGGTCAGCACCAATGACACGAGCGATATTCTGAGCTGCTAACTTTGAACGCAAAGAAGAACTTAATTTAATAGACATAAAACACCCATATTATATTAAATGGGCGCACCCAAGTGGGTATGCCCACGAGGGAATTGAATAATCAAAAATTGAGTGACGTTCCGAAAGTTACTTTTTTCTGCACGCCATCATTTTTTGACACTAAAGGTAATGAACTACTCTGGGTATTAGCCTGAGGTGATTTAGTTGCAAACGGATCGACAAATTTCAAGCTTGAATTATTGACCAATTTATCATCTAAATCATTAAATCTATTTTTAATTTCGGAAATGAAACTAGTTACTAAATCATCTCCATCCATGATTTTGTTCAAACGGTCAGTATCACTTAAAAGTAATAACCACTCGCGGAACAAACTCATGTGAAGGGCCGAATCCAAATTTCCATTCGGAAGGTGGTTTAATACGCTTTGAATTGAATCAGCAATTTTAGTTGCCCGATCATCCATAAACATAAAACTAACAACCTTTTCCTTCAAATTAGCAAGTTTCTCTACAAAAGTCTGGTCAATCTTTGGCTTAGTGCAGGAAGCATAAATAGATTCAGCAGTCGCCGCGATATCTTTAATTAAACCCACTGTATAGCGGTCACCTAAATCCTCCCCATCAATTGATATTGGTGTGAAAGGTATAGGGTGGCTAACCTGGAAAAGAAAAGAATTTTCGAAGTCTGTCTTTGTCATTCTCAATTTTTCAATCAAGTCTGCAATTTTGGGACTTCTATCTTTTTCCATCTGAATGTACTCTTCATAACGTTCTAAAGCATTCTGGATACCTTCTTTGAAGTACTCTCGGACGGCTTCAACTTCAATTAAGTACTCCTCCAGTTTAGATGTCGGAAGTATGTTCATTGAGCTGAATGGAATGCAATATTTACGCTTTAAATTACTTAGTCGCGTATGCACGGCGCTTTTAAAGTTCAAAGCCTTGCTGGAAATCCATTGAATTTCAACCTTGCTAACGCTGGACTGGTCTGATACTTCATCTTCAACAAAAAACTGTCTTATTTCATTAGTACGACGGCGACCCTGCGAACCTTCGACATCTACCTTAATGATAACGGCACCATCTTGAAGTTCAGGATGGCGATCAATGAAAGTTTGAACGGATTTGCTGATGTGAGTGGTATCGGCAATAGCAGCAATTTTGATTTTAGCCATGATATTTCTCCAGTGTACACCGGAAAAATATATCCCAGAGGGAAAATATTTCCCGGTGGGGTTTTATAAAGTACGGAATTAAGATTAACTTTCTACTTCAATTGTGAAATTGAAAGAAACATTTCTTCTGGGAACAATTGTTCAAGCAATATATCCGCCCTACTTCTTGCTTCAGAAGATAACTTAGAAGTGAATGCAATTGTGAACCCTACAGAAATTTCTTCATCAAGAACTTTCGAAGTGGCAATCCATGATATGAGTTCACGAATATCCATAACCAACTCGTCGTCTTTCAGATTGTTGAGCTCAAAAGCAACTTTAGCAAACACTCTCAAACATGAAGGACTCAGTTCAGGGAAGTGAGCCTCTGCAGCGTTATACATATCTTTTTCGTCAGGTCTAAACATCGGCAATATTAAAAACCGCTTAATAAATGCAGAGTCTTGAGACTGTGAAGAAGCGAAACGCATATCATCTCCGCTCATGTTCGTATTAGCAGTGCCAATAAATCTTGTGAAACGATTTGCATGAATCAAATCGCCTCCTTCTTTCGCAGTTGCCCACGGTTTACGTTCTAATGGCATATGTAACTTAGCAGCAGTATCGGGATTTATTTTATCAATCTCATCAAGAAGAATGATGTGACCATCACGATAGCCTTGGACAAGGTCACTATATACATACCGTGTATTACCATTTTCCAGCGTTCTCATACCTTCAAGGTCATCAATAGATAATTCGTTATTGATTTGCTTGATGGTGATAGGCCAGTTAAGCATGTGGCTGATATATAATGCCAGCTCAGTTTTACCAGACCCTGACTCTCCTTGCAGACAAATTCCAGCTGTTATCTCATTATTCATGAGCAACTTGATCATTCGACGAAGGGTTATCGGATTTGGACGGTACTTACTATTAAGTAGTGCACGAAAAGGAGTGACTTTTTTGAAAATTGGTACAACGTCATTTTCAGAAAAGCTGCTTACATTAAAATGCTCATTCGCACGAACAAGAATGTAATCATCACAATCTTCGTATTCTACTGCTTTGGTTAATTCATGTGATTCGAAATATTTAATCTCCGATTCTGAGTCTTCATTAGCAGTAAGAGAAACAATATTGAATGTATTATTAGCGGCGGTAGCGTGTGTCATAAATAACCCCATTTCATATATGTATAGTAAAGTCTGTTTTTGATAATGGCTTTTGAAGTGTTTAAAAGTAATCCGTAATCAAATCCGTATGCATGAGAAATAACTTTACATGCATCTGAATATAACCACTGAATATAATCAACGGCTTCAGTTTTTAGGACGTATGAATCTTTAATTCGATCCCATGTCCATGCACCATTCTCACTTAAATTTTCAAGGATTAGCATTTGCTCGTCGAAAATCTTTTTAAAGAGTTTCAATCTGTCTGCTATTGACCATTTTATAATTAACGATCTCCTTGAGTCGCAATAACCTGGATCCAAAAAATCTGACCATTTCAGCGGGCCTATAATAGGGTGTGAAAATGTTAAGTTGTCAGTGTTTAATGAATTGATAAGGTTTTGCATTGACTCTCTTGAACGCACCTCAAGTAAGAGCCTTGACTTTATAAACAGAATAATTTCATCGGGGTCATATCCAAAGTAATGACACACGATTTGAAATTGTTTAGTACAGTACCAGTCTAACTCCAATTTTAATTTAGGTGTTAAATATCGATAACCATGTGAATCGATTTTATAAACCATGGAATGGTCTATATGGTACTGAACAGTTACAAATGATGATTCCATCAACTTATAGAACAATGTGGAAATATGTTCATCAGACCAAACGAAATCATCAAGCTCCTGATATTCATAGGTTGATACGTCACCTATATCAGATTCATTGATTGAAGATGAAACCACAGGTTTATATACCTTCTCCTTAACTTCATCTTCCTCGAATAAAAAGAAGCTAAAACTAAGTTGGTTTTTATTAACAATCCTTTTAAATTTACTACTTAAATGCATGATAGGTCTCTCCAACGGAGAAACCCAAAAGGGATTTCTCCCTATAGGGTTAAAGAAATTTAACGCGTTAAGAACCTTGAAGCGCCAAAGCCTTCTATCGGTTTAGGTACTCTATGAAGCAATTTCTGGGCTTGAACTCTGACGACCGTGAATTCACCAGAAGACACTTTATCAGTAACAAGACAACCAGAAATCATAAGGCTATCACCTCGAATAATTTCCTTAAATTCCTTATCATACAGGTCTTGTGGTATCTTCACCTGGATAGGGGAAACGACCATTTCGACTTTACCATTATTTTCCATTTCTTGTTTGTTATCCAGTATTAACATAATAGTGTCATATTCTGGACGAATTATAACCTTATTAACCTCACCGGAAACACAGACAGTATTAATATGATTAGTAAACATTTAGGCCTCTTTTAAAAAATAAAAAGAGACCCAGAAGGAGTCTCTTTTCTCCTTATGGATGGTATGCGTGTATCTTGTATAAAGAAGACGCTATATATATGACGTTCATTGAATGTAGCTAACGAAGTTATATAAAGTAGAAGCTCCAAAATAGACAACGGCTACACAAGCAGCTCCTTTCAGAACTCTTGTTGTTACCGAATCATAGAAAGAAATAACCTTATTTGGAATTTCAGTGATTGCTTCATCAACTAATGGCTTTTCAGTGAAGGCCTTTGCTTTTAATTCCTCTTCTTTCAATGAGGCTTCAAGCTTAAGCAACTTAGGCATTGAATCAGAAACAACAAAATCAAAACCATCAACTTTGTGGATCATCATCTCTTTAAATGAAAGCCCATAATGTTTATCTTTAAGACCGAACTCTCTCATCAAAGGTTTCAATTTACTGTAAAAGTCATTAAGGTCCTTATGGGGAGATTCTACAGTCTCAATAAAGTTTTCACGTTTATAAAAAACAAAGACTTCATCAATGACAAGTTGAAGCCACTGACTTACTTTAACTGCTCCAAGTTTAATCAGTTTTTCTTTTCCGAAGTTAAGATTTTCTGATGAAACAATAGAGTCAATATTTAACTCGATAAGCCTAACATCCAGAGATGCTAAAAATTCTTCGAGTGTTTTTTCACGTGGAATGTCAGGGAACTCTTCAAGAAGTTGCTCTGCCTCATCGAGAGTGATCTCCTTAATGAAAGTATCGCTAACATTAATGCTGTAGATAACAGAACGTTCAGAACCAACAAGATGCTTCAGTTTTGAACTTTCCTCAAGCGCTTTTAACTCGACTACACGGCTGACAGAATCTGTCATATACCAAATGTAAGCCTTGTCGTTATCAGTGCCCTTTTCAATTTTGCAAATATCACTGCCAGTATTTGATGGTGGAATTTCGTCACCATAGAATACTTTTGCATGCGCCATTAAAATTGAGTCTTTATCAATTTTTTTAGGAGCTTTAGCAGCTGGCTGTGAAGTTTTAGCAGTATTTGATGTTTTAGCACGAGTAGATGTATTAGCAGTTGAATTAGCAGTAGTAGCAGTCATTTTAAGTACCTATTAGTTTAGATTTGAGTAACTAAAACCACATACATAGTTTCAGTTAAAGGTGGCATATGCCGTCGTTTATCACCCGGAAGTAACAAACCGCCTGAATTTATACTTTTCTGGCATTAAGGAGTCCGTAGAAAGTTACTTTTTAAAAGTAAATAAGCTACGAGTTGTGGAAATACAGACGTGAGTAATCGCACCAGCGCCACTCTATGAAAAAGAGGCTCTGGTGTCGCAACTCAAAAATGAGCTATCCATTTATGGATATCTTAGAAGGGGTATAGGTATTAAAACAAACTATTAATAAATTTATACAACAACATTCTTTCATTGTAAACAAAAATCTTCTTTGCCTTCAACCACAGCATATTCACCGGATAACTCAACTACTTTAGGGAACGATTCGGTTATAAATTCAGATGGTTTTCCATGCCACGTTATGTAAAGCTCTGACTCGGCGCGTGTCATTCCTACAAAAAATAATCGGCGCTCCTCCTCAATACCTTCATCCCCAATGGCTTTTGGTGATGGTATTTGGTCATTGTTGCAATTTATAATTATTACTTTTTTCCATTCAAGGCCCTTTGAACCATGCAGTGTGCAAAGACATATTCCACTCTGCTCGGTATCAGTTGGTTCTTTTTTGCTCCCCATCGTCATGCCAGCTGCAATATTAAGCATCTTCAGCCATCCATCTTTGATTGCCCATCGATAGCAGGACATTAATGATAACCGGGTAACTGATGGATCACCTTTAGTATTGAACATTTTGTATCCGGCCATTTCTAACCACTCTTTTATTTTTTTAAACCGGTTTTCTATCTCTTCCTTACTTTGCGTGTCAGTCAACATGAGCGTCATATGCTTATGCAGCATTTTAGTGAGCACAGAAGAATCATTGGGTAAGTCCGTTTGCTGAAAAGTAACTTTTCTGGCACTCATCTGTTTCCATAACACATCAAGGATTTGCTCATCTTCATTTAGAAATGAAAGCACTCGTTTCATCAGACCAACGTTACCAGGCTGCCTGAAGTAGGTGAACAGGTGAAGGATATTACTAGGCTCCAGTCCTTCCCAGAATGATTTACCTCCTATCCGGGTGACCGGCATCTCGAGATAACTTTCCATCTTGTCCAAAGTGGTGTTGTTTCTGCTCAAAATGGCCCAGTCATTTGGGTTCTTCTCCACCAGATCTCTGATAGTCTCAAACTGGTTTTCTGCATCATCAGTTTTCACAAAAGTAACTTTCCCTCTATCTCCTTGCCTTCCTGATACAAGGCTTTTCTCGTAACGTGCCTTGTTCTTGCTTATCACCGCATCAGCAAATTTCAAAATGACTGGGGCACAACGGAAGCACTTTGTTAGATGAAAAACATTGGGGTTGTATGCTTTGTTGAACTGCCTGAAAATCTTTACGCCTCCGGCATCCCTGAAGCTATATATTGTCTGGTCATCATCACCAACTATCGTGGTATTGATCCCTCTTTTGGCGTGTTCTGAAATCCATGTGAATTGAATTCCATCGGTATCCTGTACTTCATCAACAATCAGATGCGTGATACCTAATGGCCTCATTTTATCTGTGCTGAGCATTCCAACAACATATTTTGACAATGAGTTGAAATCTGCAACATTGTCCTTTTTACAAAAATTCATATACTCGTTGTAAAATGCTATTTGGTCACGTGTATATTTTATCTTAATAATATCAGGATTTAGTTCTCGTCCGATCCCATCAATAAATGGCATGATGTCGTACACACCTTCATGGTAGTCCAAATGTTTCTGAACACGAGAAACCATAGCCATCTGTTTGTGACCGATAAGTAGCCCACCTTTCCAGCCGGTTTGATTAACCATTTTTTTTATGAAACCATGAAATGTGTCTACCTCAATCCTACTCATGAGTTGTGGTTCTATCATTTTTTGTAGACTACCTTTTAAAGAATCAGTAGCGGCACGGGTAAAAGTAACCAATGCTACTCTGGCTAAAGGATGTCGCTGAAAAATAGCTTTAGTTCCTTCCTTCATTGTGAAAGATTTCCCACTGCCTGGGCATGCAATCACCATTGTGTTTTTATCCATGTTTCGTATAACACGGTCTTGTTCTTCAGTACTAGATGCCATCTTAGCTCCTTTATATCTAGGTATTTATAATGTCACATCCTGGTGCTTTTTTTTCGTAATAGTATCAACTTTAATTTTTTTCTTTTTTTTCATTTTTTATGGTGATGTGCTTGTAGATTTCTTTAGTTTATGAAGGCAATCCTACTCATGTTGTGTTTCATAAACTCACACTGTTTATGACCTATAAAAGATAAGATTAAAAAATACCCCCTTGCACAAGGAATTTTATATGGAATAATCACTTTAAATAAACCACTGGGACACATAAATGAAAAAGACACTGACCACTGTACTGGCTTGCACACTCCTTGCCGGTTGTGCTACACAACCAACCAGCCCGGAAAACCGCATGTTTACTAAAATGCATGACGTCTACTGGCACTCAGATCGTCAGAAATCCTTGGCAGTAAACGCATACTCATTGGCTGGGGTCCAGGCAAATGTCGAAGAAGCTGAGAATGCTGCTGGAGGCGTCGATGAAGGTCTTGCCTCCAAAATGCTTTTGAATACGGCTACTGGAGCGATCACCGGTGGCCTTAACGCAGGAATCGGAATGTTTACAGCATCTCTTTATAGTGAAGCAGATGCGGAATACATCCAGGCCCCACAATTTGTAGTTTTCGTGCCAAACCCAACCAATCTGCCATACAATGACTCGGCACTTGTTAAAAATGGGGCGAAAATAATTATCGATGCTATCAAAGATCATCCTAAACTAAACAATGCAACTTACTCACAACAAAGCAAAGCTCTTTCTGAATGTACAATAACTAAGTCCTTTATGGGGCCTTGGGATACGTGTGAGACTAAAACTGAAGTACCGCAATCTGGTAGTAATGGAACAACCTTCTTTAAGTATCAAGTAATCCGTCCAGCTACTGGGTCAGAACTAGATGAATTACATATACGAGCTGGTAATTATACAGTTATTCGATATGTCTACTTTATGGTGAAGGGACTATCTTTTGATACCACTGGTTTCCCTGGGTTTACACTAATGCCTCAAACACCAAAAACGGCCCCGGGCTATGCAAGTGTATCTCTTAATGGCGGAGAATATTACTTTATTAAGGGTGATTTAGGATATAAAAAATTCCCTTTAAAAAAAGGCATTGATTAAAATATTATAATCTGACCGGGCTATACCCGGTCAGATAGTTATTTGATAATAGCTCCGGTAATAGGATCCGTGTAAACTGAACCTACTTCGCAGATTGCTGGTCTTGGTAAGTATGAACAGTCAACATTTTCTGCTTTCAAAGCCTGCGTATTCTCTTCCCTCGCTTTTGTCATGTTGACATCACCACCCATTGACTCTAATGCTCGTTCAGATGGTAACTGTGCATTGTCATTCTTATAAGGTCCCATATTAGCAACTGAGCTTTCTGTAAATGTTGCATATTCATCGGGGACCTCCCCTGCTACAACAGCAGATTCAATATATTCAGTCATGTCTATTTTATCCCAGTCAAGTTGCTGAACCTGTGAGATTGTTAATCCAACACAACCACTTTCTATGGGATTAATACCTAATTGAGGATAAGCCTGCTGCATTATAACTCTCGATAATAACGAGTTGTAACAACACATATCCGTTGCTTTTTTAATACATTTCTTTGTGAATCCAACGTTCAGATATTTAACACAGCGGTCGGTATCTATTACAAAACATGCTCCTTGATTCTTGTGTATTGATGCCTCCATTTCCTTTTGGTCACAGGCAAGAAGCATTTCGAGAAGCATTTTTGTTATTTGATAAGCTGTATAAATCCAACCAATAACATTCAAGGCCAACATAAAGTTGGTAACAGCTGAGGAAAAAACAGCCTGCCCGGCTGCACTTGCTGTTTTATCAAAAACAAAGTCCCTAATTGCGTCGGGTAACATGTCGTAAGCTTTATTCATTAACTGCTGTTTAATTGCAGCGAGTCCTCCAGTCTGTAACCCGTCTTTGGTAAGCTCAGTTGCGGCTGCGGAACCACCCCCCTCTACTGTGGTAGATCCAATCAGTTTAGAAACGTTGCCTGTAACTGACTCATACACTGACGTCAGGGGTTCGGTCACTCGTTGCCACATTTGACCCACACTTGACGATACTCCGGACGTCCATTGCCCTACTGAATTAGTCATAGAGGCCCAGGTACCGGATTCGCCTCCAGTCCAGGTCGTCAACTTAGCTGAGATTTTACTCCAGTTTGTATTTCTCAACATGGTACCTGCCAGGATAATGGCTTCAAGCTTACCAGCTGCTCCTTCAGGAGCTTCGCAGCAGTCAGTTTTTGCGAGTCCATTAACAAAACCTACAGAGCGACCGCACCATTGCTTCTCACCAGAAAAAACAATGCAGGAGTTTGAATCATTTGGGTCGCTGCACATTGCGTCACCCTGCATATTCTGGACCATGCTTGTGTAGGCAACAACTTTTCCAAAATCTTTATTTTCCTCATTTGCACCAGTATTACACGTACCACCAGAACATGGGATCATACCTATGCAAGTATTAGACTCATTAGTAATAGTAACGGTTCTTGTTGTACCTTCATCGCAAGTCCATTTTTGTTCATACATATAGCATTGATTCGTGCCTTCATCGAACCATCCTTCTGCACACGATTGTTTTGACATCGAACACGACGAGTTTGTGGAGTATTTGGAGCATGCATCTGGCATGGTCTTTATATCATCGTAGTTGTAACAGGCATCATTCCCATCAGCATCTTTCAAGATATTACCTGATGCGTCATACTGACATAATTTTTCTTTTCCTAGTGGGTCACAGAAATAACCTTCTAGGTTTGTTTTCCAGGTTATATTGTTTGTGTCTCCGTCATAAAGAGGTGACGCATATTGCAGAATAGACTGTGGTAGTCGTTTTGTTCCAACATCCAAATCGTTAAATCTATCAAAGCGACAAAATGAGTCTGTTTTTTTTACAGCTTCATAGCACCCTGCTGGTTCTTGTATGTGTTTGTCTTCAAGTTTAATATTTTCAAATATCAATTCTACTTCAAAATACCCTTCGCCTTTACCACCTACCCATACAGTGGATGACATTTCAACTTCATTGTCTGACTCATCGTATACTGATTTTTTGACTTGTTCAGTAACATCAATAGGCTCTTGTAGTTTATTTGATGTTTTTCTCTCAAGACCATTTCTTGGCGAACCATAACCCGGATCACGATATTCACCATCTATATGTGCGAAAATTTGGGTGTTATCTATTTTGACCTGCATGTGATCATCCCATTCTGCAGAAACTATTTTGGCAGATTTAATGACAGCATCCTGGTGAAAATGAAGTGACATACTATTTTCATGCACGCCCTCATCAAAATAGTCATCACCATGTCGTCCGAACCAGACTCTTATACAATTGTCACCACATACGCTTAGGTCGCCATTTCCTCCTGAAATGTATACAGGAACACTAAATTCACGAGTTATCGTACAACTGCTGTAATTATCCTTTTTAGGTGCATTACAGTAATACTCCTTATAATCTGGAGTGTGTTTGTCAATTGTTGAAGTAGTTGTCTGCGTTGAGCAATTCTGTAGCCACTGCCCTGTTCCGGCTGCTGCATTGGCAATCTCGCTTCTTCCACTCGTGAACATAGGGTCATTTGGTGAAATATTAGGTATAGGATTCGACTTGGTAGCAGACACCAGCGACCGGTAGGCCTGGCCGTCATAGCTGTTTGCTGTAAAAAGCTGACTTTTCCTGTTTTTAATATCCTCTACAAACCCCTTCTCATCCCCATAACTGTCATCTGCATTAAACTGAACATCAGCATTATTTTGCTCTGAACTGTACATTTCAGCCGTATTGGTGCCCGTTATTCTGCCACCAGCATTAGGGTTAGGTTTAATTGATATACTTCCATCTTCATTCCGGGAAAGTAACTTTCCTCCATTTTCAGTTCCATTAATTGTTATGTTATTCCCACTCATCTTTGGAAGTGAAACTGTTCCTGCTATATCAGCTCCGTCTGTTTTTGCAAAGTTTAATACATCCTCATTAGAAAACTGCTTACCACTGTACTTACTCATATCAACACTTGAAGAGCCAGTGTTGTCGTATGAATTCAGTTTCTCAGTGTATGAACCCCCTTCACTACTCTTATATTTTTCCAGAATATTATCTGTCGTAACCGTTGCGGTTCTGTTTGCAGCGGGGTTACTTAGGTCAAAGGTATTTTCAAGACTCTCATATATTTCGTTTGCGGCATAAACCCTTGGGGTCAATACCATGTTTATCAGGGTGACATAATATGCCCAACTCAGTGTGTTAGTTATTATGGATACGGATAAAATCAAAGAAATAATTTTTTTCATATGTTTTACCGTTATCAAGGGATATATCTAACGCAACAGTCATTATATCTCCACAGCATATATACGTAGTTATTAACACCTATTCGTTTACGCCCGCCTTTTCTAGTGGACCAGTCATGGACTGAATCACCTAATCGATGGCAACACTCAGGCCCTTCTGCTTCCGGAACGGGGTATAACATCGACAAACGATATTGCGATCTTGGCATGAAGTAACTAAATCCTCGCTCACACATCGCATCCTTACCCATCGTTTGCATCAGCATTCCTTGTCTGTGAAGCTTTGTTATCATTCGTTGTGTCAGCAAAGATGAAACTCTGACTGAATCGTCGTTCGCAAATACGTGGCCCGTTAACGGATATAGATTGCCATCGCATCCGGCGCAAAAGTGTGCACTCAAGTTATCTGCCCCTGCAGTCACTTTGACGCAGTCTGCTGCACACCACATAGAAGCAATAGGGTTTGCAAACACTACAGCCTCTGGATTCAGAACGAGCGTAAGAAGGTCATTTTCCCAAAGAGGGTCTACCTCACTTATATATGTCAGAGACGGATCAATGTATGGCTCGGCCGTACAATCCCCCATGATGAGAAGCTTTAGCATGACCAGTATCGGGAATTCCCATAAATGAACATCATAAAACCCCGCTTCGTTACCACCTTTCGGTTTATTGGTAGCGCCTTTGCCCATATCAAAACTCGATGCCTGCAGGCTTACACCTTCGAGAACTGGTGAACACCACGGGGACTGAACTACTTCAACCATTTTTACTGGTTGAAAGAACGAAAGCTGCCAGCCAACCTCAGGAACCCCGTTCTGGTCAGTACAGAAACAAACAGGTTCTGAAGGGGCGGCTCCTTCTGGTGCTTTACCTACTCCCATAATTCTCATAGGGAAAATACAGCTCCAGCAAATATTTTTGATCAACCCTTTCCATACGCCAGCTGATTGACAAATTCCACTACCGTTTTCAGCACCTATTGCCATACCAGGCAGCGCCAGGCTTAGCATAATTGCTGTGAACGCAGGTAAAAGTAACTTTTTAATCATTGCGCCACCTCTTTTTCTGATTGCTGATTAATTCGGGTGTACTCGCGCACATCAGCTTGGGCAAATTGCTGGACTTTGAAATATGTGTTTTCAACGGAAATAATTGATGGAGTGGCTTTGATTAGAAAACGGTTAATGATTTCGGGGTTGATTTTGTACATTTGTCCATAAAACTGTCCACGGAGCTCTTCCAAATGTTTCCAGCCATCTTCACGTTTGATTCGCGTAAAGACAGGCATGACCTTTCCTTCTCCAAAACGGTGCATAAACTGTATCTTCGCCCAGGTTAACTGCTCTGAATTCATTGGGTCGAAGATGATCATGGTAAGTTTCTGAGGTAATTGTGCTAGAGGGTTACCTCTTTGACCGGCAGCTGCCAGAAGATTTCCTTGATTATCTTTAATATCTTCATTTACCTGAATAGTTGGGTCGATATACCAGATTTTATTTTCGTCTGATACAGGAAGGGAGGCCATCCATTGATTTTGCCATGTCGATTTTAATGCATTCTTCTTGGCTGCTTCCCAGTCATATTTATTACTGCGCTCCTCCAGTTCCTGTATTATGCTCTTCTCTTTTACAGGGAATGTTTGGGCAGTCACCGGGAAGGATGTTTTTTCAGGGTTTTCTTCTATCTGTTTCATGAAGTACTTGATGTTAATCGACCCGCTGATCTTATAGGTCTTATCATCTTTTTTGTAAACCATAGTTGGTACTTCTTTAACGCTATACTGCGTAAAACTTTCCGGGTCGAGAGTGACTAAAGGTTCATTTTTTATTTTTGCATTCGCTATATAATTACGCAACACTACCTGCATCTGAATTAGGTTTTCAACACCATCCTTAAGTCCCCGGAACACAACGCGTGCATTATTTTCTGATGCCGTTTTAATCAGGTCAGTCAAAACATAATCTGGCATGCTGAATGATGCAAATATCGTCAAACCATTATCAGTTGATAGTTCTTCATTTTTATTGTTATCCAGTTTCCGTTCAAAGTCCTGTGCTGTAATTCCCGACTTCCCGAACATTTTTTCTATGCTTGATGACTGCGTTCTCATCGTTTCGTTTTTTGTCTGATTTATCTTTTCAGCATCCTCTGAAAACACTTCAGTGGGTTGGTTTTCCTTAATGTCCTTAGCTACTTCACTCATGGTGTTCGCTTCTCGTAGCTTACCTGTATGTTCAATTACAGCCCGGACGCTGTCAGATACAGAGCTTGGATTGTAACGAGGCGTACCGACGACCGACTCCATACTTTGAGTTCCAGCTGGTTCAGCTGAGTCACTAGCATGTGTAAGAGGAGTTACTAACAGACAGCAAAAAAGTAACTTTTTGAGGCATTCAGAAGATGGCATATGCTTTTCCTGTGATTGTCGTTTCTGGTACTGTTCCCCAAAAACGGGAATCCCATGAGTAGTCGGTTTGTCCTACAACAAATATATGCCCGGCGGGAACCGTCACTTCTCGGTTCAGGATTTCTGGTGCAATTTGATATTTTTTCACAATACGGCTTCCATCGACCGGGAATAGACGATCTCCGTTTTTAACGTATGTATCGGTAATCTGGATTTTGTCCCCTCCCTTCCCCGCGACAATTTTAATTACTTTATCGCCAGCCTTAATGAATCTCGCATCCCTGTCCATTGTAAAGTTAATCATATCTCCTATTTCATATTGCTTGTCGTGGTTATCCACCATGTAATATTCAGCAGGAATGCAACCATAGAGCAGTCCGTGGCCCAGCGTGAACCTGGTAAAAAATAAATGTATCAATACAGAAATTATAACAAAGTGCAAAATTAGTGATTTATCGACTTGTAATAAACCCCTACGTTGCGGTGAAAGATACCTTAGAGACATCAACATATAATGTGTCCTGAGTGATTATTTCAGATCATTATGCCCCAATGGTGAGTAATTTTTTCCAGATAACAGGAGGAATTTCATGATTTACATAAAAAAATAGCCCCTGATTTAAGGGGCTATAGGCAGTATATGGTTTGGTATGATGTCAGTTATTTAGTGTGATAAAACTTGTTGCCGTATCACCACTGTCATCATAAGCAGTGATTGATACCACCAGCTTACCTTTGTTTTGTGACTTTGACAGTGTAGCTGTGCTACCAAAAACGCCGCGAACCTGGTCATTAACCTTCCATACATAACTGGATATCTTTCCATCCGGGTCATTACATTTAGCCGTAAAAGCCCAGCTCAGCGGTGTTTCTGTATAAGTCAGGCTACAATTCGGTGGTGTGTTAGGTATCACGTCAAAGTCGACCGTTACACTCCCTCTCTGGCCCTGCGTACTGACAACATCCATTTCAAGCTTGTAGCTGCCCTCCATAATGTTCTCAAATGTCTGGGACCAGTAGTTTTTTCCTCCATCTACAGCTTTGCCATTCAGCTTAAAGGAGACATTATCAATGCTGTCGGCTGAGTGAGCTAGTTTTACACTCGACCTCATAGATAGATCTAATGGTGCCCTCATGAACTTGTTTGAATATTTGGGGTTAACCGTAATCTCCATTGGGTTCTGTTCGTTTACAACGAAAGTATATTCAACCCTTGCCTCATTATTACGGTTATCTTTCAGAACATAGGTTAGTGTATGCGTCCCTGACTTGAACACCTGGAACACTTTTTTCCCATTAGTGTCACTATCAAGTGTCATGACATCTTTGTTGTATTGCCAGTCCTCAGTGAAAACTACACCTGGATAGGTAACATCCACTCCGGTTACCGATACTGCCAATTCGGATGGGATCATTGTGTATTTGAGCTTTGTATTAAGGCGAGGCTCAGGGAATTTATATACCCATGATTTCACACTAATCGTTCGCTTCGCTAATGTCCTTTCCTTAGCCTCTGGCATGTATGCCTGATAGGTAAACGCAGCGTAACCACGTGCATCAAGCATATCTTCGGTTAGCACTGTATCGAGAAGCCCGCCCTTCTTAACGCTCCCATCAGGCAGTATCCACTCCTCTAAAACCTCAGCATCAGATGAGTACTCAGTATTTGGGTTCGTGTAAGTTCCCTGCAAAGTTACTTTTTTGCCAACCTCTACTTGCGCGTTACCCTCAACCTTTACTGACAATTTCTTGTGCTTAATGACGGTTACACGAGCTCGTGTTTCTTTCCACGCGGATGTACCGGCCATTTCATCGGTTTCGGTATATCGGACCTTCGCAAAAATATACTTCGGAACCTCCGAGGAGGTGATCGTGTATTTTACACCCCCTTCAGTCCAATCTTCGCCATCCTCAGACCATTGCACGTCTACAGCACTACCTTTGATTTCTTCATTGTTGTCGGTCAGCGTTACAGGGATACTGTGCCCCTCAAGCACCTTACCTACCGTTATAACTGGCTTAGGTTCTCTGTATGCGACCACAGTGAGATTATCGGTATATGACGTTTTACCCGTGTATTTGTTCGTTAATTTTGCGCGATAGAGCCACTTGCCCACCTCTTTTTGTTTGATACTGACACTGCGAAGACCAGTCATATCCTCAAGAGTACTCCATGTAGATCCATTGTTACTGGAGATCTGCCATTCAGTCGGGCTAAGTGAATCATAATCATCAGTACTTTTTGTTCTGAAAGAGACCATTGCCGAAAGTGGTACACGGCCAACAATAAGCGATTTAGAAAGACCACCTTCAAGGTCAGCGCCTTTATAGACCCGGATACTTGTTGTGGACGTTTCACGTTTGAGCTCAAAGTCATCAAACGGGCTCCTTACTGTTGCTACAGCAATAATCCGGTGGCTACCCAGAGTCAGATCATCCATGTTAAGCTCACCAGCTGCAATCCCCTCTGAATTGACTGCCAGCTTGCCGGTCAATGGAGTTCGTTCAGAAACGGAATAATCTTTACCAGTTTCAGCATCTGTCACCCATTTTGAAGTAACTTTGTAAACCACTACATCCCAGTTACCCATTGTTTTTTCGTCGTATAGAGTACAACTACAGCTGTTATTCCATTGACCAATGTTAACCGACACAGGCACTTTGAGGCTCGTTGCCGACTTACGCTCTTCTACCTTCATGTAAGCACGAATGCTGAAGTTAGGAACGGTATACACTTTGAGAATACTGGAGGACTTAATACTCGGTTCGTTCTCATAGGCAACATCAATGTTGACGTTGGTTTGTGTCCATAATGGAGCTGCTGGAACTTTAATTCGCTCGGAATAAGTTACAGGCGTGTCACCACTCGATTTGTTCTTATAAGTCGTCGTTTCCGGATCCTGACCCTCAACCTTAGACGTCAAGACAATGTTGGCCGGTACCGACTTCGCCAGAACTTTTGCCGCATCGCCTCCAGAGATATAGACCAGAGCGGTATTTTTTCCTAAGGTACTAACCGTTTTACTTAACTTGTAAGAAATCTCGGGCGCGAAAGGTTCTACTGCCGGGATCGTTTTACGGTTATGAGCTGCAAGAGCTTTTGAGCCTTTTGTGTTTATCACATAAACGTTGTAATCAAGGATGTTATCCCCAACTTTAGAGAAGTAACCCGTCAGGCCAGGCACTTTAGATTTAGAGTAAAACTCCATACCCGCAGGAACGTTGTTCCACTGTACATAACAGGCAGTAGCGTAAATCCCATTGCCGAACTGACCAAGCAGAGCCTGAGCATCTTCCTCAGTAGAGAATATTTTGCAGGTATTTCCTGATTGTTGAGTGACCAGGGACGTATAGGGACGTACGTAACTGTAAATTGTGGATGCTGAGTCGATGGACTTCAGGGTGAAGGTCATCGGCATGTAGGTGAAATCAATCGAATAGGTTTTAGATATTCCATTAACGTTTTCAGCTACAATTGTCAAAGTATGTACTTTGTTTGTTTCCAGTGACGTCATCTGATTTAAACGATATATGCCTTTCACATTAGTTGGGCTGTATGAGGCCATGACATTATCAATAGCAACGCTTTTTATATCGGCCACGCCCTCTTCGCCTTGGAAGGCTGCAATAACGATTTCATTCAGAAAATAGACTTGATCCCGCTTAACGAGCTCCGCACCTTCCTTGTAGACAGTAACTGTTGGCTCATCAGAAAGTACTAATTTCGAATCCGGTTCTGTATAACTTGAGTCGTTTCCGGCTGTGTTTGCGACAGAGAAAGTCGCAATATACGACGCACTGGCAAGATCGCTTATATCAAAGAAATAGACATATTTCCCGGCAACTTCCTGATACCCAGCAACTGGCTGCAGAGTTCTCCGGGAAGGAGTAGACCAGATTTTGTTAAAATTGAGTTCAGTACCATCGTCCAAAGTAACTTTTGTGGTTGGCGAAAAACCACCATCAGGAGCTAATGTCAGCGACATTGCCGCTGGTTTCCACCAGTCACCGGTACTAGACTTTGCTGGAACCGAGACAGCAACAGCGATTGTTTTCGGACCGACAAAAATGTCTTTATCACCTACTTTAAAAGCCCGAGCTTCTTTAGATACGTTCCAGAAAGTGCTATCGACTGCCGGAGCACGGTAATCCCAGCTTAGTCTCACATTAGCTGCGATAGGTGGGGAAAAAAAGTTATTAGCCGAGTTCAGTGTTATGGCAACATCCCGGCTGCCGAAATCGGTACTGCCGTCACTGATACCTACACTTCCAGTCGTGATAGAGCATTTGGATGCGCCAGCCGCGATAGCACATGAAGTTCCGGAACCGACAGAAGCAACCATATCGTAATCGCGGGGCTCCACAGAGATCTCAATATTTGAGAGAGTTTCATTCTTTATGTATGAAATCAGCGTTGAGCCCGAGGTGCCGTTACTCATTGACCCTTTAATACTTGAAAAAACGGGGGCTACGGGTTCCACAGTCTTAAATATGTACTCCCCTTCACGAACAATCACTTTTTCTCTTTCTGAGCCTGAGTAGTAGGCGATCTGCCAGGGCAATTTAATGTCACCTGCAATTGCGGGGAACCCCTTGAGCGAAAAACCATTGGCAACCGGCATACCGGAGTTATTGGGTAACCACTCGAAAACACATTTCAGGCTTCCAGCCGTGCTTTTGACATTAGGGTCAGAGGATACATCGCAGCCATCCGAGACTGGTATGGCAGTTACCGTATTTTCTTTTACAAACGCTGTATTTACTTGTGGTGATGTCGAAAATTTGACATCAGGTAAGGCGGTCTCTAAGGTCCCGGAAACCATGATAGATTCTGCGTTAGAAACAGCACTGAACACAGAACAGAACATCAGCAATGAGATTTTATTAATTTTAGTCATGGGAAGCTCTGTACGTAGTTATGCCATAGTTGCACCTACTGTATCTTATGAGGAGAGTGTATTTACCGAATTACGTGAAGTGTTTTTTTTAAAATTTCGCAAAACGCGTTTGCCGTCAGGTAAAAGTTACTTTTGGGATCGAGCGCTTGCATTTAGACGCATGCACGTCAGTATCGTATCGGACGGTAGGCCAGGATTTCTTGATTGAATGACTGACAGGAGGAAAAGTCCTAACCTAAGGCAAGCTGAAGGTTCGATACTAATTTTATGTACGAAATTGACTCCACTTTCAGTCTTGTTTATGGCAAGAACCCCACCTTCCAGTATAGCTGTTAGTTTTCCGTCAAAAGTTACTTTTATGTTTTTGTAGACTCTCTTCCCATGATGCATGGTTTTCTTATCTTTAAGCGCTGCTTCTGGAGTAAGGTGAAGAAATGCCATGCATAAAGTTATGACTTCATCGTCACTAAGCTTTGTTGAAATGCATTTACTACCTGTCCAGTCAAAAGAACCAGACTTTTCTGGCGATGGACCGGTAAGTATCAGGTTAACGTCACCATTGGAAGCTGAAGTATTGAGTTCAAGCGCAGCTTTTCCGGAGTTAAATACCTTCTCGTTTCTGTATTGCAACAGCGACGATGAATCTTTTGTTAGATCTTCCACCATATATTTTTTTCACCTTCGTTTACTAAGTTTTTAATAAGTCCAATGTATGTGTTTTCACCAGAACGCTTCATGGCAATAATATATGAATTAGTTTCCAGTATTAGATAGCTCCCCGAAGGTGCTCCGGATGGGAGCTCTTCAGTAGTTAGTTTTTTAGTGTACTCGCTTTTTACAACTGCTGGTATGTTGTTAATAAGAATTGTTTTATTATCAACTATCTGAAAGTTTAAACTGGTTTCATCTCCAGAAAGGCTTAAAGCGCGTACCGATTTTTGTTTAAAGCTTAACAGGCTCTGCTCGCCCATCAGTAGTGAATAAAATAAAGCCAGGCAAATAATAGGTAATACGAATAAACTAACTTTTTTTAAATTAAGTTTCATCGTTATCTTCAAACCCCCCTTGAGTTTGGCAGGCCGTAATGTAAAGAAGCCTGAGTTGATGTAAGAAATTGCCTGCCGTTGCTCCACCGACAAATGTTATCAGCCTGTTAATCCTTGTCCCGGCATCCTCAAGCTCAAACTCAGCAACTCCGCAATCAGACATAATCGTCATGGTGTTTTCATCCAGGTCTTCATCAAGAGAAGGTGGAATAATAATAGATAAAATAACAGTGTCGACCGGCGCTATTTCCCAGTTGTGATCTTCGCGGGCCATAGGAGTAATCTGAATAAAGTAACCATCCAGAATCAAAGAAAGTGGATTATGGGAGGTTTCAGCAAAGCCAAAAGTATTTGGTGCTTCTTCGAAGGTTAAGCCAGAACGCTCGATAATTCTGAGTAGTTCATGCTTTCTTACCCCATGGTAAATCATGCCATCTGTCATCTGTAGTTACTCATGTGCTTTGATGGGAAGTATGTCGCTAAAATCATACCAAAAACAAACCGGTCCTACTTTAGCCAGAACGATAAAAAAACTTGTATTCGCAGTGGCTGCATAGATATATCTAATCTTAGCTTAACATGTAAGCTACGGATTTTCGCTTTCATCGACCAGCTCCGTCGTGGAGATCCCACGTTACGCAGCAAGGACAACAAAAGGGGCTATATTATTCACTTGTTCTGCAAAATCATCAATCAATAGCCACTTTTCTGACGGTTTAAAAGTAACTTTTATCAGAAGCAATAGGAATTAGGTCACATTAGGGACAAGGATTGTGATAAATTCACCCTGCTTGTACTTATCCATTAAAAACAATACGTTAAATCATTGTCTTCATATCTTAAAACTCGAACATCAGGCTTAGACCTTATAGCTTAGCCAACTTTTTGTTATGAATCATTAGAGTATATACTCCGTGTAAAATCGAACCTAAGGTCTGACCAGTTTTGAGGCATATGCCATTTCTGCCCCGCAACATCGTACAAAGAAATGTTAATCTTATACAGTCAAAAAAGTCTGTTTCACCATAACCTTACAGATTCTTAAAAAAAATACGGCAAAAATAGCATTTTGCCTCCATAGCCAGCTCATATCTGTATGTTTGAAGGTATGATCAAGGTGAGGTGAAAAATGACTATTCTTTCAAATTTAAACATTGACCTGACTAACTTTAACGGACGTATTCTTATAGTAAGTGATCTGTATGGTCACTTTGAATTACTTCGCACAGGGTTGTCACGCTTGACAGCTGTTAGCGACGAACTCGTTATTATAACTACCGGTAACCTTTTTGACTGGGGACCATCTGCTAAGAGTCTTTTGAAGTCAATTGTACAAAGAAAAATTGGCGACCAAAAAGTCCATGTTTTTTCAGTAGTGGGCTTTCATGAGCTTCTCATGACTGATGCTATAACTCAAAAAAACAATAAAAGCCTGCGCTATTATCCAGACACGCATACTCGTAAACACTGGAGAAGTTTGGGCGGTAAATGGCATGATCAATATGATCAAATCTTACTTGAACGTGACATATACAAAATAGACTACCCATTGGTTATTAATGTAAAAACAAAGCACGGTATTTACATAATTGGTTCGTCTGATATCCCCCAGGATGGAAGGGAATGGAAAGACATAATAGATACCCTAAACAAAATGGACAGTCAAAAACTGCGCATTATGGCAACTAATATCACCAGGAGTCGCTATTTTCTTGATTCTGGCAAAGTAATAGACAACGTTTCGCTTGTAGTGTTAGGTGCGCACCAGCCTAAAGAAATTGCATATGGACAAAGGTCTAACGCAGTGATTAATAAACAAATCACTTGCCTCTTCCCTAATGACTGGAATGGTTTATCCTCTGCTCCTTTGGATTTTAAAATAAGAATTCTTGATATCACGGATACAGAACTGGGGCGTTTATATGAAGTTTAAAATAGTATCCTGCCTGCTATGCTTACTGATGCCTGCGACTTATGTTCTAGCTGATTCACAAATTTATCTTAGTGCTGATATCCATGTAGAGCAAAATAACAATATGTTAAATTCTAAGGTAGGGTATTTCAAAAGTAAAGATGAAAAAACAAAATTCATAAGAATCACAAATGAAACGGTCATCACACCATTAATGTTAACATTCCCAGACATTGATTTTTCAATTGCCGCAAAAAATGGACATGGTACCATTGCATCAATAGGTAAAAATTTTGTGTGGGTTGAGCCTGGAAGTGACGTAGTTCTCCGTATTAATGAGGGTGTGAAATTTTACGATTTCATTCCAGTAGTTTATATGGTTGGGAAGAAGAAACCTAAAGTTCTAACAGTTGTGACGGGTAAAGAAATAAATGCAGCTAAAGAGTCCATTATTATCACCTATAAGGACTCGCCTGAATTTATTCGAATTACTAATAATGATGTTGTAAACAGTGTATCTAATTTTGATGAAGTCAGTAAAATTAAAAGTGGATTTTCTAATGTAAACGTTAGCAGGTTTACATCAATAAATCTCGACAAAGAGGTGTATATAATTTCGAGAAATGGGATGTTAGGAGGTTCACAGTATTTCACAAAGAACCTTATTGCCTACCCTAACGAAAATATTATAATAAAAGCCACCGGGGTGACTCATGTTAAAAAATAGCTTAATTCTATTTGTAACATTGCTACTTTCTGCTTGTCAGCAGCCTTTAGATTGGCACAGGAATCTACCTGCGATAAGCTACACACCTGTTAAAACCATCGATGTACCGGGTAAACTTACAGCTAAATACACGGTTCACGTAGTGAATGCAGGTTTAGAAGTATATGTAATTATAGATAATGGATATAATGAGTTTATGATGATTGATAAACTCGCTTTATATGGGAATCGTTGTGGATATGAATCTCAGAATGAAATTATAGTTCCACCATCATCGGTCAGTACATTTATGGTCCCGAATATCGCATTATTAGGATTGTGCTATACAGATGATATTAAAATGGTTTTTGTAAGCAAAAAGTTCAATGGTTTATCTAGTGAGAACAAAAAAATGGCCGTTCCTGTAGAAGTGGCGATGCGGTTTAAGCTTACTTCAACTAAAAAATATGAGGAGTATGTTAATGTTATTTATAGCCAGTGGGATTAAAAATTCTTGTTTCGCTCTATTCACTTTATTTTTTACAACTGGGATTACATGGGCCTTTTCCTACACTATAGATACGAATCCTCCTGGGGCAATAATCATTAACGTTGTCACAAAACAAAAAATAGGGGTAACTCCTGTGAAAGTAGAAATACCAGATACACAGGAAGGAAGAACATTTGGTATCTCATATAAGGACTACCGGAACGTTGCCCTCATGATATACAAACCAGCTCCAACGCCTGAGAGAGCCTTTACGAATAACCCCCCCGTTGTCGTCACAAGTGCCCTTCCGGGAGAATATCCGTTGGGCGTTAACATTGATGAATCACAGGATAAAGTCATTGTAGAATTGAGGCCGGTAATGTCTGAACGCGTAAATATCCAATGAATAAAGGGGCGTTAGCCCCTATATTCATTTATGCAACTAATTTTTTGGAAAGCCCTAATTGAATTTGTTCCTGTTCATACACTCTGTCGATAGCCTCTGCGTAGGTAAATCCGTCCTCAATAAGACTCCAGATTTTACGCCTGTCAGCAGGGTCTGTAGTAAAGCAAAGTTCCATTTTACGGTCTACATATAGACGTACTATCTGCTGTACGTTTTCGAAACGAATCATGATTTCAGAAAAAACAAATTTTTCAGTTCTTATCAACTTCATTCTTTCATATTCAGATGCTGTTGCAGAGATATATTTGTTCTTTTGCATTGAATCGATCGCTTCCGGAGATTGCTTCATGATGAACTTCCATGGCGAGTTGTTCGCGATTGCAATTCCGATTGGTGACTTGTAGAAGTCTTCAAAACTCTGTGTAATACAGATTCCTGCACAGTTAGTTTTACGGAAACGACGCCATGCAGCTTCGAGGAATTTAGTAAAGAATGAAACAGCTGCATCATCACCATTACTTTCCCCAATGTATTCCCAGGCTTCATCCAGGATAAACAGACGGCGTCGCCCATCTTTCTTAATAAACATGGCATGCTGTGCAGCCTGGATTATTGACATCAACACAACCCACTGAAGATGTGGTGTAGGTTTGAGCTCTTCCAGCTCAAGAACAATAAAGCGACTATCAAAATCAATTGGTGGCAATGATGTTGTAAACCTTCTACCGTAAATGCCACCTTCACACCATGGACCAAGTTGAACGCCAATATCTTTAATTTCTTGTTTATCATGATTCTTGCATTTTTTTGCAAAGCCAGTGACTGATGGAAGATAATCATCCTCCGGCTTCTGCGCTTCTTCGATAATAAGGCGAAGCATTTCAGCTTCCTGGTAATCGCTTATGTTGCCGCTGCTCGAAGCCATCAGCTTTATTTGGTTTAGAACCATGATGGTCTGAGATATAAGGTCTGATTCCTTATTGGAGTCCTCTGATTTTCCCGTTACTCCATCCAGTGATACCTCGGCAGAATATTTTTTTACCATGAAGGCAAAAGGATTAAGTGAAAATGTAGCATCAACACCGAAGTCAATAAACTGGGAGTCCTCGAACTGCTCAGCAAGCCCCTGGTAGGAACGTCCGATATCCACTACAAAAACCTGGGCACCATCAGCCGAGGCATTAAATTTACCTCTTAAATCAAGTGGAGGGGAAAACTTATCGTTTGTAAGCTGTTCTCTAATATCATCGAAATGATACAACGGATTTATATGTTCACCTGAACACAGATAGTTAAGAATGATATTGTTAGCTGCAAATGATTTTCCCGCTCCCGATGTTGCACCAACGCAGACATTATAAGATGCAGAAGTCTCAAATATATCAATCATAACCAATTGCCCTTCACGAGTGACAAATGGTATGACCGGGTTTTGTGTGTTGCCTTTCCATGGACCAAAAATTGGAGCTAAATGAGCTGCCCCCGTATTTGTCATGACGTCACCACGATCCATATCTCTGAATGTGGCAGGGTCATTGCAGAGAGGTAAGGCTGACATGACACCGGAAAAGCAAATATAACTATCGTCAACGACAGTGATTTTTTTTTCACTGTAGTAACTTATAAGGCTTTTCGCAGCAACCTTGACTCTATCCAAAGTGTTATCCATAACAATAAATGTCATGTAGGTTCTTAATAATTTTGCTTTGTCCTCTAACTCTCTGGTTAATGCCGAATAATCTTTATCCATATCAGCAAGACGTGGAAGATATTTTAACACGATCGGGATTTTAGATTGGTTATCTGTGATTGCTTTATAACGCAGATACTCTTTTTGAATTTTCTTTTGATACGGGAACTGAATACAGAAATTAATTATAAACGGTGAGAATATAGTTTTGCTTCCTGTCATCCAGTCAACAACTAATTCATATATAGCCCCAAAATTTACATACTCAGGGAACTTTGTCATAGACAGGTGTTTAAAATATCGCTGAGCTGTTTCTTCGCCATCAGCAGTAAGTGAAGCGAAATAATCTTCACCTACTTCAAACTTTCTTCCCGGAACGTTTACCTGCTGATTTAATGGTTGCAGAGAGTTAGATTCCAGTCCACCATACTTCCAGCGAGCATCTTTTCCAGGGTTAATAACTTTATCAACGCTGTACAACCACATATCAGCATCACCAGTAACCGGTGATAGACTAAGTCCTTTCAATTTAGCCAGTAAATCTTTATAAATTGCATCCAGCCTAATTGATTCTGATTCGTTTGGCACAAAACTATTGATTGGTATTCTGACAGTTATCCAAAGCTCAAAATTCCTGAGTTTTAAATCATCGGCATGGGTAATTTTTACACCATCAGCAACTTTCAATGGGTCATACTGACTCTTAGAAAGATAATCAAGTGAATATACGGTCAACAGGTCTGCTTTTTCATTGTCGCGACCTCCCATTCGATTACCGCGACGACGCAACCAACGTGAAAGTGATGTATTAATATCAGGCAATGCTACCAACGACATCTGCATAATGGACTCAGCAGGGAAATCCATTTTAAACAAATCAGTCATCAGGTTTTGTTGGTTGTCATATAATCCTGGTGATGGGTTACAAATGAAAAACATGCCCACTGCATTTTCTTCCAGTAAAAAATATGGAACGTCTACCATTCTGTCCACTACAGGAATGAAGTTTCCAAGATTTAATCTTTCCAGTTCTTTTGCAAGACGAGAATTGTTCATACGTTTACCTTACATTCCGTGGTGCTATTCATTTCTTCATGGAACGAGCTAGAATGAGCCGGTGACTCCAGCAGCCGTTACACCTTTAGCGCTGCGTTGCTGCTGCTGCATGTTATCGCGAGCACGATCCTGAACTTCCAAAGGAACTATTCGGGCGGGATTTTTCAGTGCTGAATCTCCAGCGACCCATGTTTGTGGTTTGACATTGACATATACATAACCAGGTAGGTTTAACGCGTCGTTATCGTCAGTGTAGGGTGCGATAAGAACACGCATAACCTTGCCTTGTCGCAACACAGCCAGAGGCTCTGGCGCAATCACTGCTTGTTTGGTGCCCTGCACCTGGTACTGACGTTCTTGATAAGCGCTAAGTGTTGGGTTAACAGGCTTACCATCAAACTCTGAATACAACCCTTTACCCGCCGGAACATGTTGCTGAGAAACATAACTTGCGGTTGTAAGTGGTTTAACCGGCTGCGGAGTGCCTGAAAATAACGGCTTTGGCCCAGTATTCACAACAGGTTTCTTAGGGTACTGCACGCCTGGCGGAGGTGTTAATGTAGTTGGATACTGACTATCCGCAATATCCTGCTTTCCCACATCACCTTCCTTCTTTAAATATTTGAGATCGTCATGATTGTTGGTTGCTTCCATAATAGCCCTAGGACCCATGCACAGTACCCCCTCCTCAATGCCGGGACAGGAACTTTCAGATTGTCCGATGCAACCAGATAGGGTTGAGACTGCAGCAACTGACATGATGAGTTTTATGAAATTTTTCATATATGACCTTTATTTATCAAATGGGTTTTGCAGCAAAGGTTGTAAATTCACTTTCAACCAGGCTTTAAAGTCTGTGGGTATCCCATTTCCTAAAAGCCCATCTTCGCGAACAACAGACGGTGTGCCTTGAACGTTATAAATAGATGCAAGATATAAACCTGTTATGATCGGTTCTACAGAGCAGTCAGTCAGGCTTTCATGTGGAATAAGACGAGTATTAATATCGTTTGTTTTACCTAATAATGACTGTAGTATATCGTAATTAGTTACTTTACCGGCTTTAACAGAACACCACATCTGCTTGACTCTCTTTGCAGCCCCTCCTGGACTCGGTAGAATTACAATGTCAAAACGCACATCTTTTTTTATTTCATTCATTTTTCCGAGGAAAGCAACACAATCCGCACAGTCCAGTGTAATAAATATCACTGCCTGACGTTTTAGTGAGGGGTTCCCAAACTGTATGGTAAAGGAATCCTCAGTTCTGAACGGTGCTTCACTCATCGGTAAAAAGTAACTTTTCCTGATATCAGCAATTGTCTGAATCTGAGTCTTGCGGATTACGTCATAGGCTTTACCTTCGGAAAATGAGTAACGACCTGTTGTTGTAACAATCGTCAAACCACTTCGTTGATCTTCAAATAAGAAAAGTCCACCAGTAGGCAAGTAGATTGCATCCTTCGCCTGGTAGGCCCCTAGCTTGTTTACCAAACCACGTGTCGACTGATTCAGAGCAAGACCGTTATCAGATGCTGAACGGGTTAATGCAGCAGCATCTGCATTGTATTGACCATTCGAGAATGAATATGACGAGTTTAGTAATGCAATCAAAATGAGTAAATTGAAAAGTAACTTTTTCATATTACTGCTTTTCCTCAAACATTTTCGGGTTTATTCCATATTCAGCGAGTTCACTCTCAACGTCTGTGTCGCTAATGTAAGAAATTTCACTTACAGATGACGGTCGGGTTATCACGTAATTCATATCAAGGACAAGTACGTCTCTGGCACGGTAAAGCGCCATTAGCTTACGGATATAGGGTATATAATCGTTATTATTGCCGTTATGTGCTTTTAGATATTGTTCATTTAGTGCTGTAGGGTTCAGCACAGCGATTTTTACGGGCTCATTAAATAGGCTAAATCTGCCATCTATTTGTTTCCAGAGAAATACAACAATTCCAGAAATAATTGCAGCCAGAATGAAAAATTTTAGCGACTTTTCTGCAAAAGCGTATGATACAGAAAATGTCAGATTTTTTTTCTCTTTGACATCTTTATCAAAGTCCGCGTCATTATGTTCATCTTTATTATTCTGTTCAGTCATGGTCATTTCGCCGCTAAGTTTGTTGGAATGGACGCGCCGCTAAGAACAACAAAAGTAGCGTTGATTCCTGGGGAAAGTTCAACAACCGGCCATTGCTGATCCATGATATGAGTGTACCAATCGACCATTTTATTCAGTCCACCTGATACAGCACCGCTCGCACCGACCGCACTTAACGCACCAATATTTGGTCCCTGATATTGAGCTTGTGAGTTGGGGTCGATATTTAGTTGACTAACCTTACTTGGGCTCAAACCTTGAGCAAGCGCGCTTAAACCACCGGCAAGAGCACTCCCCATGATTGCATTACCATTTCTGGAAATAAGTGTGCCTTTGATTCCTGCTTTACCATCGATCTCACTGACGGCGTATGCTTCCAGTTTAATATCAAAGCTTTTTCCTTTAGAGTTCACGCAACTAAGGTTCGTCGTTCTGATATAGACTCGCTCCGAAGCCATATCCCCCCGGGCTGTGCCTAAAAGGTTGCAGTCACGCAAATCCATTCTGTAGTTGTTAGGCAGGAACACATCACGTTTTACCCTGAACGTCACTCCAAGTGGTTCTTCTTGCGACGACAGAGATGTAGGGGCCTCAACACCAGTAATCAAGACTCCATACAACTGTGACGTTGCTGGCAAATACTGATCGTCTGAACGTCTTGAGTGTTTTGCGTTGCTATCTATGGGTTTAGTTCCATCACCAGCTAACGCAGGTGAACCTGATTTAACTATTCTCTTTTGGTTAGCATTTGTAATGTTCTTTTCAACAATAGGTGTTACTTCCAGTACACCATTATTGGCCGTGGTAATGCTGTTGCTTGTAATGGTGCGAACCAGTTGATTTCGTTGAGGGGATATCCCACCAGCAACAGGTATTTCCTGATTGCGATTACCTGCAGCATTACCATTAAGTTGGTATGCAGAATTGGGCTGTTGGCTGTCAGTAGGTTGTTGAATGCCACGACTGTCGAGGCTGCGGTTGCTTGCCGGACCTTTACCATTCTGCATATCTGAAATCTGTTGAGTTAACTGCTTAATCTGGCCTCTAAGCTCATTAATCTCACCAGAATTCTCAGATTTGTATTTTTCCATCTGCTTTACCTGGTCCAACATACTTTGTTGGTCTTTACGGTTTTGCATCTGTACTGTCTGCAAAAAACGCTTCTGCCCTTCTTCATCCATATTTTCAACCGAAGATGTATCAAGCAGATTAGTAACCGGCTTTATTTTTTTCGTTTTCTTGCTTGAGTCATCCCCCCCCATTAGTGTGAGGGTCACCATCACAAGAGCAGCAAATGCGACGATGAGCAAAAATGCCATACGAATGGCTTTATTTTCTGCCCACAATTCCTTCAGCTTCAATGTTTTCATTACGTTGACCTTTATTACCGGGAGGTAAAAATCTCTTTACCCTCAATGATCTGACCTTTTCATCTATTTGCGGAACAGAGTAAGGAGGCTCAGCCCGTAAATTTTTGAATGTGTTGTTTTCAAGATGCTCATAGAACTGATTTTCGCTCTCCAGTGCAGTTTGAGATATCTCCTTAATCTGCTCATGAGTTTCTGGTTCGAAATGGCTGATATCGCTCTCAGTGGGTATTTTTTGCCCTGATATTAAATGAGCATCACGATCGTCAATCTCATCAGAGAGCAAATTGTCTATGTCATATACTTTGAAAGCATCATAATCAGCTTTTTGGAATTCGAACGATTTGTATTCAGAGGGCACAATTTGTACAAACTGAGAGCGTTCATTTTCAATGTTAGCGATGTAAAAACCCACACCCAAACCAACACTAAACAAAATGGCCAATTTGAACTTAGAAAAGTAACTTTTCTTATCAATCATTGATTAGACTTGGCCGCTTAGTTACGCGAGACTCACGCTCCTGATAAAGCTTGTCACGAAGTATATACAGCTCCGTTTTTTCACCAGGTTGTAGGAATGCTTTATCAAAAATTGCAGTGGCAATTACTCCAGGAGTAATACATTTTTGGTCATCAATAACCGATGGATAAGTCAAGTTATTTTGAACAAGAATTACATCAACAAGTTCACGAGCTCCGACCAACCGTTGGCCCAGTTTTGCATAAAAGTTAAAACTGCAAGGCGTCCGTTCCTTAGTAGGTATTACAGAAAGTTTATCAAGCTGAAGCGCGAAGCCGGTAGGAACTTCACCGTTAGCGACGGGATAAAGAATATCAATGATACGTTGCTTACGGTCATCCTGTGCGATCGATTTTTCATCAAGTTCACCGGACTGAGCTTGCTCCAGAAGTTCCTTGTTCGTGTTTTCAGCAATATGGCGATCGCGTTCGATAGCCATATTCTGGGTTAACTGTGTTTGGACATGAATCATAGCGCCAGGAACATCAATTGGTATCAAGGTCAAATTATAAGTGGATGCAGGCACCCCTTCTTCAGATAACATTATTCCAACCGGAGCGTCTTTCTCCGTCGTAATAAAAACACTTCCTCCATCAACATAGATGGTCGTATCTTCTGGTGGTGCAGTTGTTGAAACACTTACATTTTTGAATGTTGTCTGGATCCGGTTTTGCAAACCAAGAGACACAGGTAAGACAATGTTCCCGCCTGGCGGCACAGTGACATTTTGCATTGGCTGATAGCGTTTTTTTGCTTCATTAACAGCTTTTTGTCCTGGACCTTCAGCTGGAGCATTATTCATCAATGTATCCGTCATAGAACGAACTGCAGGAGATGAAGCACTAGCTGGGGAAAGCCCTGGAGCAGCTGGCAACTTTGTAGTCGGCCGGTTAGTATTTATTGGCGGTTGAATAGCATTAGTACTCGTTACCGTACCGGGGACCTGTTTCACTGCATTGGTCACAATATTCATAGCTTCAGAGGAATCAGGCGGTTCATCAAAAGCTTGTGTATTCACTGCCGAAGCAGGAATATTAAATGTTTCATCTGCATGAACAGCTGGAGCAAGCACGTTTAAAGTGATAAGTAATCCTATGAGTTTTCTTTTCATATTATTGGGCTTCTGCTTCATCTTGTGGCTGGATCATGTCGGTATTTTCGGTGAACTCTGTTTCCAATACCTTCCCATTAACGGTTACTTTCTTGATATTAGGTGTGCCGGAGTATTGGTTCAGGTACAGGATTCTTGGGCGACCACTTTTAACACTTAATACCATCTCATACGTCCAACGCTCAGATTGTTCCTTATCTGATACGTTGAGAAATTTGGTTTTACGGGTGCCCCAAACATACAGCACATTGTCACCAGGCAAAAAGTTGACATCTTCCGGAATAAAAGTTTGGTCAACTTTTCTTGCAAGCATCAAATCAGATGCTTTCTTAAGCTCAGCTTCTAAATCTGATTGTTTTGCAGCCGGAAACATTTTTAAAATATAGTTCGTTACGAATGTGACATTTTTTGGGTTAATGTTTCCAAGAGTGGTGGCGATAAACAGACCCCATTGTGTTTTATAGGACTCGCTAGCCTTGGCACCTGCTACAGAAACTTCTTCGGTCATATCTGGGGGTATGGCAATCA
The DNA here is from genome assembly GCF_000293135.1 of Klebsiella sp. OBRC7. Lineage (NCBI taxonomy): Bacteria > Pseudomonadati > Pseudomonadota > Gammaproteobacteria > Enterobacterales > Enterobacteriaceae > Klebsiella > Klebsiella sp. OBRC7. The sequence goes on from NZ_ALNJ01000030.1 coordinate 101,493, forward strand.
CTTCCGTCGTAGAAAAAAACACCACTTTAACAACAAGAAGTCCAGCAATAACAGTCAACAAACGGTTGTTTAATATTAGTTTCTTGTCCCGTTGAATTAACTGGGAATATGTCAGTTCTGCACCTGTTTTTTTACCTTTCTTAGGTAAATTCAGTTCCTCAGAAACATTGAGTATGCTTTTCCTGCGTTGTATTTTATCAGTACTATAGCTTTCGTTCTTTTGACGTCTTCCATCATCTTTCTCTTCATCTACTACATTGTCAGCAACCAGCTTCTTAGGTTTAAACGAGAAGAAGCTCGTGACGTAATCTAAAAGTGACTTTTTCTTTTCGTTCATTACTTCTCCGGGAACTTTAGCTGTAAAATCTTCTCATAAAGGGGTCAGAAAAATAGCGACTTTGGAAAACGGATTTACCCGGTAGAAAGCCATTCCACCACAACTTATGTTTTAATCTCCCCCTGATCGCACTCTCCTTAGCTTTGCCGTATGCAATCCAATATCCGATTGCTGCAAATGTTGCTATGGACATGCATTCAAAAATATTACCAAATGAAAGCAACCCCATGACGACCCCTATTTGCTTCGCATCAAAGAAGAGAATTAACAAAGGGAGATTAATTCTAAATGGAAACCGGTATGTGTAATTATCCATTGTGTCAGTACCATTGCTCATAATGACCCCTATTGTATAGGTAAAAAAAAGGGGACTTTCGTCCCCTCAGTATTGTTTTGCCCGTTTAGCAAAATTTATTTTTTACAGTGCTACACCTGCATCAAGGAAACCAGTGATGATCTTTTCGCCGTTAGCCAAAATCATCATCATCAGGAAGGAAACGAGAGCAAGGCCCGGGTTCGGACGACCGATAGAGAAATAGAAAGCAGAGATCAGCATACATGCTGCCAACGCTTTACCAGGCGCTCCGCTCAGTGCTTCAGACAACTGGGTCCAAATTTCACCCAGAGCACCGTCATCACCGCCAGCCAGCGCGATTGATGAGAACAGAGCTGCACACATCAGTGCGATAAATACCTGGAACATTTTATTGCTAAGCAGATTACGCATACCTTCGGACAGTGTGAAAGAAACTGCTTTCGGGGCCATAGCCATGGATTTGTTGATCATGTTTAACTCCTGAAGACTGAAATTGTTTATGTGATCTGGTGACTAACCAGCCATTTCAGAATACCTAGGAGATAATTTTAAATTTCAATATATGGATGATATTTTTTATAAAAAAAACAAAAAATGAGATCCATTTAAAAGTTACTTTTATAGAAGTAGGAGCATCTCCTATAGTGTTATAAATTCAGAACTAGAGCGCAGTACATAGTCTAAAATGTCGTAACCTCATGAAAGATATGTTAATAATTTGGATTTGTTGATAATTCTGTTCTATCTCCCCTGTTTCTTTGTCAACATTTTCAGCTGATAAAAGTCACTTTTACCCATATTATGACTCACCAAAACCACACCAGATGTCCTTTAGATTCATTCTCAAGCTTCAACTTTACCGTATGCAAAAGTCACTTTTATCAAATTCATCACTATTCATTCTTCTATGCCATAAAAGAATACTGCCAGGTTAAGATCCTTACCTTGGAAAAGTAACTTTTGGACACACTTGTCCATAATCTCAACATAGTCGTTAGGAGTGTGGTTAGTTGAGAGCAGTAAACATAAAGCAAGAGATTGGAACTTCTGTTGTTATGAAATCTAGCTATCATTGACGAAAGTAACTTTTGACGGTTGGTTTCGAGTTGAGAAGGTCACCTTAGCGGCCAAACCTATAGAGGCTACTAAACTACAAAATTTGGTGGTTTACCATAATTATGGGGGTGTTTGGGCTGCAGATGCTTCAAAATGTTACGAAAAATGAAGTAATATTGAAGAAAGTGTGATATATATAAATCATTGAAATTGATCGTTTAAATCTATTTTTATAGTTTTTTAACCTAAATGTACACGGTTGCAGCATGTAATCTGGAATATAATCTGCCATCTTTGGTGAAATTTACAACATTACCCTCTTCCATAAATGCGTTTCAAATTGTAAATTTAGGATCATTCTGATGCAGGACGTGAATGGAAAATCATGAAAACGAGGTTACTTGAAGTTGCGGGTTTAAATCTAAAAATATCGCTTTATAACAATGTGTTAGTTCTGAGTTGCAATATTGACGGACATTGTAACTATGAAACCCGCCGCATTATTAGCAACTCTATTCTCTCTGAATCAGAGATTTTTGAAAAGATGGACTCGGAATGGGTCTTTAAAATTTTTTCCAAAAATATAAAACATATCATCAATGTATTAAATTCCAACGTCAGCATCATACCTTTGGTAAATCATCAGGTATCTTCTAGGAACGAAATGACAGATACAATGTCATGTCTAAAGCTCAATTGACTTACGATAGTTTTAACCTCTAAAGGGATGTTCGGCTTTAAGCGCCATAGTCCCTTTCATCGATCAACTAATGAAAAAAAAATACCCCCTTACCTGATAAATTTTTCCTGATAGGATTGGAACATATTTCAGGTGAGGTAATTATGTGGGTAACGACAGATAACATTTTCATCGTAGATAATCAGCCTAACTCTGATGGTCACATGTATATACATCGCCCATGTCCCAACTGTTTAGGGTCTGGTATCAATTGTCAGGTCTGCTCTGGAATCGGGTCATTACCACCGGCTCTTGAAAAAGTTTATCCCGTTTATGAATGGGCTGCACTACACGGGCTGAAGCTACCTTTCAATCAATCAGTAGAGCAGACTTGCTTGAAAAAACATCTGGTTGAACGGTTGGCATTCGTGGAGCAAGATAAAGGTGACTTTTATTCATCTATCTATGCATCACTTAACAAAAGTAACTTTCCTACAAGACTCCAATATCGTTATATTTTGCCTGCTGCCGACAAAACAAAACCATCTGGCGGTCGGTTAGTTATGCCTTTTAATGCAAAACTTGGGGTAACTATTTCTGTGACTCTTTTCGTGAAGCATATTGACGTTTTTACGAGGAAATTCTCAACAGAGAAATTTTCATCACTCCTTATGGAAACCCCTGAACACCGGCATTTTATTCTATATGACACCTACCCTTCGCAGTATAAAATAGGTGATGTCATCGATGCCAAGATCTATACAACCAAAAGGCTTTGGATCAATAACATGAGTATTTTACAAGTAAAATTACTCTCTATTTCTGATGTTAAAAGCTCCTCATCTGTAAATCAGTCAGATAATGCTTATTAAGTATTTAAGGGCTAATTTGGATATGAATAGTCATAAAAATCTTCAAGAAATCGAGGTGTTGCAGGTATTTTTCAAGAAATACCATAAGGCTTCCCTAAGTTTGGATCATTCAAAGATAGAGATAGCGTCCTGCGACATCAGCGCACTTTTGGTTAACGGTAAGAAATGCTCTCGCCCTGATTCGATAAAATTATCAGGCCCTATCATGCATACACGATTTCAACCTCTGTGGTTAGCTATCTTGCTTGACTTGAACGTAAGGAAAAATGTTGAGTTAGATGTGTTTGACTTTAATTTTGTAGTTGTGGAACTGATTGAAAAGTCAGAACGTGTTTGCCAGGCCATTGGATTACGAGCAATCAAATATTCACTTTCCGATGTCTCATATTTTCTATTGCTCTTGATTGAGTTCAGGTTAGAAATTGTTCTCAACAATTGTGTTCGGACCATAGCTATGTTTACAGAGGTAAGACATGAGTTTGAAACAAGCACAATCAGCAAAGGGTATATAGCAATCAACCCTCGCGCTGCCTCGCAACTACATGTACTAAGCAACAGAACAGCCATTGTCTTATCAACCTTGTTTTTCTCAAAACGGACTAGTCTTTACACCCTGTTGCAAAAGTTACTTTTGAAAAAAGAAGGTTTGATTCTCGCTGATATTGCACCGGCAACATTATCAGATTTGAAACTACTGAATCACCATGGCGTTATATCTTACACAAGAACCAGAAAAAGCATTGAAATTCATGGTGTTAGTGTTTTCATTGAGGGGTTAAACCTTATGTGATTCCTAGAAAAGTTACTTTTAAAAAAAATAGTTCTGCATTGCTGATCCTTACAGCAAGCCAAAAATAATTCATACCATATTAATGTAAAGTAATGCTTCTGTAGTTGAACTGGTCATAGGTAGAAGAATGAATAACAACCAACAATCTGCATCCTTTTTTATCACAACAGAACGCCACGGCCGTCAGGTCAGAAATTTACGGGAATTTAGTGATGCCAACCCGGATATCTGCCATAAGGCTGTGAATGGACAGCCTTACATGATTGATCCGAGGGCATTGGAGCTCGTACCTAACTGGAACTGCAGGGAGATGGGATTGGGGGAAGAATATTACAAGCTTCCAAAACCTGCGGCGCACATTCAGAACCTTAAAAACGCATTCATCAACGGTGCAGATATCGACCCTATCACTGTCGTCATTGTTGACGGTCGGCCTCGTGTACGTCAGGGAAACTGCCGTACCCGTGCAGCTTTACTTGCTCTCAAGGAAACAGGTCTTCCTATACTTATTCGGTTACGTGAATTCCTAGGTGATGATATTGAGCAGGAATGGCACTCTTTGGATGGTGCAAAAGCCCTTCTTTTATGCCCCGTAGGTCGCGGAATTGCCTATAGTCGTTTGGTTAATGAAGCAGGAATGTCCGTGGAGCAAGTTTCCAAACGTGAAAACATTTCAGATATGGCCGTACGTCAACTCATTTCATTGGCAACAATCAATGATGAGCTCAAAGTACTAATTAGCCAGGATGTGATTTCGTATACTTTGTGTCTGGAATTGATCCGTGATCTTGGCGAAAACGAAGCCCTTGAAAAAATACGTTCAGACCTTAATGACAAGATTAAGGTTCTCTCACCTGATTTATCAGGAGTTGGTTCACTTCCACTTAATGTAACTGACATCATTAAAGCAACCACGGGTACACGTAAAGCAGTCCGGATTACAAAATCTTCGATTGGCATTCAGCCGATCCCACGAAAACTATCTCAAAACCTGGCGGCCAGTATCAAAGAGGTTTCAAACAGATTACGAGCCTCCCTTCCTACGGAGATTGATCTTGAACAAATTGGTCAAAATGAAAAAATAAATATTGAGGTCGACAGGCATTTTGTTGAGCTTATTTTGCAGGCTTATGCCTCTATTCGTGATCATGAAACCAAGCTTGAGCGCAAAACCACAAAGGGTAAACTTTCACAGTCTACTCAATCTACAGCTGATGACACCAATATAACACCGGCCTCCAATGCTCCTTTGAATGAACCACCTTCGAACAATCAGAATAACGAATTTTCGTTACTGAATTTGCATTCTGCTGTATGAAGTGAATTACCCATAATTATTTAATTTTTGAGGATTGAGCTATGTCAGATTTAAAAGATATCGAGATGGAGGGGATACCTCCGTTTCCTGAAAATGGTGAACCTTTAGCAGTCACGGTTCTTCCGGTAATCATGAATAATTTTCCTATTGCTAATCCAGAAGAGAATTAACGGCTGTTGCAATCCTATTCTCTTCTTAAATTATGGGGGTGTGCCCCCATAATTATATAAATTTCAACTACTTAATCGCGTTATTTTTTATAAACACTGAGTAACTATATTTTTTCTGTTATTTCTTAATGTTTATGATAAATACATGAGAATTGCCTCCACCCTGCTCATACATCATTAAAAATAGGGCCTATACAGGGCGTTTTTATTTGATTTAATGGTGTAATATACAACAAGGCGGGGGATTCTAAATGAAAAATTCAAATGAACAATGGTTTTCAGTTGATGGTCAGTTAATTGATAATAAACTTGTTTTTAATATTCATGAATTCAATGGTTCCGCTCGGTACGAAAAAAACTATTTATGTACATATTGTCATGGTTCCGGCCGTCATCGCATCAGTTATGCAAACTCTTCAGGTACTTGTACTTCCTGTAAAGGCACTGGAAAACAGGGTACTTTGATCAAAGAGTGTTTCACGTTGCAGGTTCTTTTCAAAAAGAATTATTCAGCTGCCCAAAAGGTTGTTAATTCAACTTCCTGGCGCAAGAACCAAATTGATAATCTATCTGCACTTGAGAAAAAAATCATGTTATCAAGCAGCAAAAATCAATTCCTGAAAAGTCTTACACTTACCATTAAAAGTGGCCGTCATCTTTCCAGTAAGCAAATTGCGGTAGCAGAGCGTATCCTCTCCGAAATCAACTGACCTCCAGAGTTCAAATGTCACTATCAATAGATAGTGACATTTTTTTCTTTTGCCCTCTTATCTCGAAATCAAAAAAAATTCGCATGATATTATTCCCGTATAGACCGATGAGCGTCTTTGGAAAGTAACTTTCGTGGCTTCTCCCATTAAAAGGTTTCCTATGAGTTTTCCACAATTCTTACATCATTCTGCTTTAGCTATGACCGTCTCTATTGCCGCAAGCATGCTATCCATTGCGAATGCCCGGGTATACGAGTATAAGTTCACAGATATCCATGGGGCTCAAAAAAGTGTCTCTGAAAGTGCGCCGTATCTTAATCCGCATGGAAGTTTTAATGTCCTCCTCATTGGTGGCTTAGACCAACAAATTCGCATATCAGTTTTTCGAGATACGGATACCAATGCTGTCTTTAGCACAACAACCGGCATCATTACTGTTGATGATCGAATTGCCTCCTCAAGCGGCAATTATTTTTACGGGAAGACAGTCACTATTCCTCCTATCAGTGATGGACGTTACACCATAAAATCTGACATTTTGGATTCAAAATCGTCCGTTGTTTCAACAACAAGTCATCTTGTTGTAATCGACACTGTAGGACCTACGTCAGATAACTTTTCAGTACCCTGGATACCAGGATACAACATGGTGGTAACCGGGCAGCGTTGGGAGCTAGGACAAGGACAGGAAGCTGCCATCAATCTTGCAATTAAGAATATCAATGATCTATCTGGTTTTGATAAAGCTATAGTTCAAATTATAAAACCTGATGGTTCTACACAATCAAGTTATGCAATGACGTATGATGAAGGTTCTAAAGCAGCTACAGCCCCTATAACCAAAGGTGGAGGGGCAATAGCCAAAGCTACTTGGATGCCTGTTTCTGATGCTGATGTAGAGTATCGCTTTAGAGCATTTCTCTATGATAAAGCGGGAAATTTCACTCAGGTACCCGATCAGACATTTCTTTTTGATTCTTCGGCCGGAGAATATGAACTATTTGCAGTTGCTGATCCTAATTCAACAACAAGTGTAGTTCCAGGTATTGCTACTGGTTATATTAAATATACTGCTGGCATGACTGTTAATACCAATCCTGTCACTCTTGTCTATAAAATACCCAAACATAATTATAGAGCGTATAATAAAGCTGGTTTATCTTTCGGTTCGCTGCTTACTGAAGTTAATGGTTACGTTTATATTAAACAATCCACGCCGGTTGGAACGTCATTTACTATACATAACGGTTACCAGTATGGAGGTGGTAACTCTTCTTATAACATTAAGTTGAGTTCAACGGCTCCAAAATCTCCTTCTATTAAATCCTACGCAACTACTTTTTCTACAATTGGAAGTTTTTCCGCTGGTACAATGAAATTCACCAATAAGGATTTACCTGGTGAATATCAAAGTGCTACTGTCATCGTTGATCCAAGAGATTATGTGCAGTCGTTTTATAATATTACTCAAGGTTATGAAGTTTGCACCATTCCCCAAGGTGAAATTTCTTGTACGGGACCATTTTCATATTCTATAAATAAAGGTAATGGGTACTTAGCTCACTATTTTATTGTTCGAAATCCCGATAAGACACTTTCATCAAATCAATTTGAAATTCGTAGTATTTGGAATACAGATTTAATTCCAAAAATCACGGGCTACGATTATAAAGAAGAAAATAAGTCTGTGCTTGTTTATGTTTCTCAGCCTGGAAATGGTAGCTGGCGTGATGTTTTAATGCTCTCAAAGGTAGAGATACTCGATACAATTTCTAATGCAGTACTTCTTACTGGTACAAAAGTTGCCATGTCGGGCGAAGAGTATACCTATGCATTTGATTTATCAGGCATACCCGAAGGTAGCTATAACCTTGCGTTTAGTGCTACTGATACTTTCAATAATACATCTCAACTTCCGTTCCAATCTCTTGTTGTTGACAATACTCCCCCTTCAATTTCTTTTTCTTATGAAGGAAAGCCACTTCTTACTGAAAGCACTGTATATGGACTTGAGAACATATCTATCTCTGTAATAGATGCGCTTAGTAGCTCGGAAATATATCAGATGGTTCTTCAGGGTGGACCTACCTCTGATGATGTAGAATTGGGTTTCGTGAAAAATTCTGATGGTACTTTCACGCCATTATATCCTCGCTTATTCCCATCTCTAGATGCGAACACTGATAAATATACACTTCTAGTGAAAGCTAAAGACAGTGCAGGAAATGTGAGTACTAACTCTATCCGCTTTGCATATTACCCTAAAAACCTGATTGTTTTGGATCAGTTAAACACCCTTGCAGTCAATAAAGCCCTTTCTTTATCTACGGGAGAACCATTGGCGGTGTTAAAGGCCAGTCAATTGAGAAGAAATGATGGATCTTTAGCAAAAGGTATTCAGACGGCTCTTGTTACAGTACGCTCTGATGCTTCTTTCTCTCTAAGTATTATAGGTAACATCGTTAACCCTGGAGAAACTAAAGAAATACAAATTGATTTGGGCACAGTTGGAAATGATGTCGTAATTCCAATATTTCCTGGTACAAATGGTATTGTTGGCTCTGCTGGTTTTATTGTTGAGTTCCCACAATTGAAATAAACTCTTTTAGGGCCAGTCTTTTCGATGGCCCTAACTTTTGCCGGTAAAGGTTAGGATGTATATTCGTTTCACATACAACACTTCATTTCTCTTATTTTTTTCTGTTTCTTTTCCCCCTCCCCTATTCCCGTGATTTCTTTCGATAGCATCGAAAGTCAGCGTATTTCTGTTCCCCGGAAGACCGTACATAACTCCGTCGCTCTCAGCCTTCACACTTATATCTTAGCTGTATCATGTTACCTCATAGGTAATAAAATACCCTGTAGTTCGCATCCCCCCGAGTCTCAGGTGCTTTCTGATGTCTCTCTGGAACAAAGCAACCCCCTTGTTCGCAGAAACCCACTGGGCCCTCATACTCTTACCGTAGCCTCGCAGGTATAAATTCAACCCCCTTCTTCTCAGATCGGATTCGTGAGCGTGATAGGCTTCAAGGGTCTTTGCATGACTAAAAACAACCCCGTTGTTCGCAGTTACCCTACAGGTTCTCTTACGCGTCCTGATGCCTATCAGGAACAATGCAACCCTTTGTACGAAGATAGCCACTTTGATCACTGCGGTTTTCTGATTATTCGCTGGTCAAAAACAACTATGTTGTCGCAGTCATGAACATAGATACTCAGCAGATTCCTCATACCCGGCCGGTTCAAACTTCCCCACTGTTCGCACAAACCTATCAGGTTCTCTTATTCGTCCTGATGTCTCTCATGTAAAAAACAACCCCGTTGTTCGCAGAAAACACTTTGGGGTCTTATCGGATCCTTCTTGCCTCTCAGGAACAAAACAACCTCGTTTTTCGCAGTTACCCCAAAAGGTTCTCTTATGCGTCCTGATGCCTATCAGGAGCAATACAACCCTGTAGCTTGCAGATAGTCGGCCTGGTTCTCATATTCGTCCTCATGCCTGGCAGCAACAATGCAACCTCTTTGTACGCAGATAGCAAACTTTGATCTCTACGGTTTTCGGCTGATTTGCAGGTCAAAACAACTATGTTGTCGCAGTCATGAACAGGGATAATCAGCAGATTCCTCTTACCCAGCAGGTTCAAACTCCCCCACTGTTCGCACAAACCCATCAGGTTCTCTTACGCGTCCTGATGTCTTTCATGTAATAAACAACCCCGTTGTTCGCAGGTAGCCCACCAGGTTTTCTTACGCGTCCTGATGCCTCTCAGGAACAAAGCAACCCGTTGTTCGCAGCCATCCAACTGGGCTCTCATTGGCTTCCTGATGCCTCTCAGGAACAAAACAACCCCATTGTTCGCAGCTATCTAACTAGTCTCTCATTGGCTTCTTGATGCCTCTGAGGAATAAAAACAACCCCGTTGTTCGCAGGTAGCCCACCAGGTTCTCTTACGCTTCCTGATGCCTATCAGGAGAAATACAACCACGTAACTTGCAGATATTCGGCCTTGTTCTCATACTCATCTTGATACCTGTCAGCAACAATGCAGCCCATTTGTACACAGATAGGTACCTTGGACCTCTGCGGCTTTCTGATAATTCGTGGGTCAAAAACAACTATGTTGTCGAAGTCACAAACAGGGAAACTCAGCAGATTCCTCATATCCGGCAGGTTCAAACTTCACCACTGTTCGCACAAACCTATCAGGATCTCTTACGCGTCCTGATGTCTTTGATGTGCAAAACAACCTCGTTGTTCGCAGCTATCCAACTGCGCTCTCATTGGCTTCCTGATGCCTCTCAGGAATAAAACAACCCCGTTGTTCGCGGCTATCCTGGGCTCTCAATAGCTTCCTTATGCCTCTCAGGAATAAAACAACCCCACTGTTCGCAGCTATCCAACTGGGCTCTCATTGGTTTCCTGATGCCTCTCAGGTACAAAACAACCCCGTTGTTCGCAGCCACATTCCGGTAGACCCATCCACTTACTGAAGTACCAAAGGCAAAGACAACCTCGATGTTTGCAGTAAGAATTCCTGCTGCTGATGTTCATAGCTAACGGTGTAAACAGTGGATATAAGAGAAGGGGAAGGGAGGGGAGGCGGATTTCATCGTCTTAGTTAATGCAAGGCTAACACTATTATTGAAAAGTAAGCTGTAGATATAGGCCGATAGCGATAGAATTCACCAAATCGATATTTTTTCACTTTGAATCATTTTTTTATTGTATATCAATATGTTGGAGGTTTTATGCTACATAGAGTAAACAAATGACTTGTGCGCGAAATCTCGATTTGAGCGCTTAATATGGTAAAAGTGCATTGCAATGCACTTTTACCTTGTAATGTGCTCAATCCTCATTAATAATGTAAAAACTAACCTAAGGAGAGACTATGAGCATATTAAATGATATTCGTGCGATCGGCCTGAAAATGAAAAACGAGCAAGCAAGTCTTAAGGAGATTATCCTTGAGTCGAGCCAAGTTGACGTTTCAGATGAGCAAGTCGATGGATTAGACCGTCTTATCTATAATCACTGTTTAAATAAAAAAACTCTCTCTGATTTTTTTGGTAAATCAAGAAATACATTTAGTAGAATTCTTTCCGAACTGCATGAAAAAAATGTAATTGGTGAACCTATTTTCCAAAACAAGAGTCACCTGTATACCCGTTGGGATGTGCAAAAAATAATGGATGCAATGGGCACACCTCAATACCGTGACATGTATTTGCCGCGAGTCATCGTGACTGAAAACCATAAAGGTGGAACCGGTAAAAGTACAACAACAGCAACACTCGCTACCTCAGCTGCTTTGGATCTTTATCTAAATGCCAAAATATGTGTCATTGACCTAGACCCACAAGGTTCATTAGGAAATAACCTGATCCATTCCACTAGCGAAGATAGTGTGTATCTAACTATTACTGACGTTTTGCTTAGCGAAATTGAAGATAACGATTTCACTCAATATATAAAGCAGGGATACACGGAGGCTGAGATTATTGGAACGATGGCATTTTCTACGCATCTTCCCAACATGGATGTAATAACAGCGTTCCCGACTGATGACCGATTTACTGATAAATATTGGAGTCTGGATAAAGAAACAAGACACAAGCTGCTTACTCGTTTTCGCGATGTTGTTATACCTGTATTAAAAGAAAAATATGATCTTATATTTATTGACACTCCACCACAAGACTCTCCAATAATTTGGTCAACAAATGAAGCTGCTGATGCAATACTTGTTCCGATTACACCACGAGAATATGATTTTGCATCAACTACAAACTATATGATTACTATTTCTGACCGACTTGAACAATTGCCTTCTAAGGGTGAGAACATTAAATGGCTAAATGTACTAGCTGTGAATGTTGATGATAGAAGCCAACATGAAATTCGTACTTTAAATAAACTGGTAAGAACAGTACGTGATAGATTCATGACTACAAACATTAAACACTCAGAAGCTTTTGTAGCAGCTGCCGAAAAAGGTCGAACAGTACTCGATATCAAAAAATCAGAAGAGCTCTGTTCTTCAAAGCAGTATGATATAGCTGAAATGTCAGTTCAGTCGGTATATCAACAACTTATCAATGAGATTAAAAGTATCTCAGTTAGGGAGGGCAGTGAATAATGAGCGAAGTTGAACGCGGTACAAGCAAAGACAAATACTTAACCGGAAACGGTAAACGTACAGTTGTCGATCAAAAAAGCGGGCTTCCGCCTCTAAGAACTCCCCCTACGCAAAAGCGACTCTTTACTCTGGCGAATGGGCGCAAAGTTGAAGCTCGCTACGTAGTAGTCCCAGGATCAGAAGTCTCTGATAAAACGCTCGTTCATGAACTAAACCCTCGAAATCAAGAGGCAGTTGATGATCTTTCTACAAGAGATATACTTCCCCTAATTAAAGAAAGTGGGGTAACAACTGAAGCTATTGCTGTATGTCGGGATGGTAAATATTACCTGGTTGAAGGTAGTCGCCGTCGATACTGCTGCATCAAATGTTCTGCAGACCTGCCTTTATGGTCATTCGATGAAGAAATTAGCCGTGAAGATGCCGCTTGTATTGTAAATGCAGCACAAACAGCAAAGCGATTCTCATATCGTGAAATGGGTATGAAATACCTTGAAATCATGGAGAATAAAAAGTTCAAAACCAATGATGAACTTGCTTCCTATCTTAACATTGGCATTGAATCGATAAGAAAAAGAATTCAGGCCGCTAAAGTAGACAAAGAACTTATTAGAATTTTCCCCGATTGTGAAGGGATACCTAATACTTACTATAGTAAATTGGCTAAAATTGAAAAAACCGCCAAAAATAATAGTATCCCTCTTACGGAACTCACATCCGAAGTTGGGGCAGAAGACAATAAAATAAACAACATTAATGATATTGAGGAAGTTCAGAAGTCTATATTAACAGGTTTGCTTTCAGTGCTTAGTATACTTTGTAATGATGCACAAAAACCTTCTAAATGGACAGTGTCAGATATTGCAGAATTTGATGATAAGGATACTTACGCTAGGATTAAGAAAAGTACTGACGGTCAAAAGGTGAGTTTTGAGTTTAAGCGTATAAATCAATCAACAATAAATGAGATAGAACGTTTAATTAAAGTCAGTATTAACAAAGCAAAATAGAATTAATATGTATAGTCATGGCTCTTTCCCTTTTAAACAGGGGTCATGACTTTCTCATTTGATCTCACCAAATACAACCCCATTGTTCGCAGTTAGGCCTAAGGAATCCCGCTCGCTTACTGTTGCCTGGCAAGAATAAGACAACCCCGTTGTTCGCAGTTTGGCTTCGGGATTCTCGGTCGTCTCCTGTAGCCCTGCAGGATGAAGACAACCCCATTGTTCCCAGTCAGCCTCGGGATTCACAGTAGCTTACTGATGCCCTGCAGGTTGTATAACAACCCCGTTGTTCGCAGTCAGGGACAGGGGGGTTAGCTGTTTCCCGATGCCCCGCGTCCCCAAAAAACCCCCTTAAACTCGTTCTGAACACCAGTAAAGGCGGGTTCTTTCTTTTACACCTAGTGAATTGTTTTTCACTATAAATTTGGGTGTTATTTGGGAATTTTTTATATTCATGCTGATAAGATTAGGAATGGTAGCTGGTTTGGATTATATGGGCTTTCGTTTGCAATTAACTGAACAGGAAGGATATGGAAGACTTATATTTGCTGTTTGCTAAAGACAGAAATGGCATGTTATACGATACCCACCATGCACGGTTAACCTCTGACATTACCTTTTATTGCACACAATGCGGAAGTCGCATTTACTACCAAAATGAAATTGAAACTGATAACTTCAAACAGAGACATTTTTTTAAGCACGTTATGGCGGATGAAAAAGATATAAGCATATGCGAAGTTAACTATCTCAATGAAGCGATTAAAGATATAGCCCATAGCATTCTATGTAGTGAATCTAGCATTTTTGTTAGTCCAATTTTTACTAAGGGCGTAATTCAAGCTCCAGATAAGATATTCGCCCCTCATAATGTCATTATCTCACATGATGATCTCATCGGTTCCCAAAGCGTGGATTTCAAATGGACAAGTTCTAAGGGGAAATGTATGGGGTTAGTTTTCGTTGACCACAATGAGGTAATTGAAAACAAAATGTATGACGTCAACGATTCCAAGGCATTCATTGCAGAAATAAACTTGGCAATACTTAAAAGTCACCTACGTTCCATGATCAAATCAAATCATGGGGTAGATGCTGGTTTAATCAAAGCAATAAAAAAATTATTATTGAATAAAAACACACATAGCCGGTGGATTAGTTGGAACGGGAAAAAATCAAATTTAAGAATATCTCCAGCATACTTTACTACCTTCAACAACTACGGATATGACAGTTATAAAAGCGTAGTTTCTTTGGAATACTTGTTTCATAATGAAAATGAATATATTAACAATAATACAAAGTCAACTTTGAGGCTAACAGGAAGAAAGTTTGATTTTCAGGTTAAAGAAATAATTTATCAGTTCAGCCTAGAACGAGGAAGTTGCTCAGATACGTTTTATGTCGTCATCTATGAGAAAGAATGCGTTTTACTTGATTATATACTTAATTCAGTTCCAGTTAATGACGATACATACAACCAGATTAAAAAGTTGTGCATAAAACTTATTCGTATATATGAATCTGCCATGCGTGGTTAAAGCCTGACTTGAAAGGGCTGCGCCCAGCCTACTCACGAATAACCCTGGCAATTTCCGGCCAAAAGTAACGTTTATCCCTTTCAACGGGGGAGGGGGGGTCAAAACAATGAACGGATCTGATCATGTCGAAATACGACACTGATCATTTCTGGAAACCTCCCAGCAAAGCTGGTATCCATCGTCCTGATGTGGCGATGAACGATGATAGAAAGTTACTTTCTGTTATGTGGTGATGATTTGGGGCAAACGACCCTAATCAGGTATTAACCTAATCAGGGCTCATCTGTCGGACAGATTAAAAATTCAATTTGTTCCGTTACTACTGGATTTGTGGGAATTCGATAATAAAATTGCTTTCCCCGGTAGAGCCATCTTCTGCTGTAAAAATTGGGACAGTTGAGTTTTCACCGTTCCCAAGGTCTATCTGAATTTCTTTTGTCTCACCGGGTTGAATAACGTTTCCAAGAATGTTGATCGCATAATCTGCGTCTTTCCTGAGCGTGATATTGGCCGTTTGTACGCCTTGCGCCAGTGAGCCATCGTTACGGCGCAGCTGACCGGTACGCATAACGGCCAACGGTGTGTTATCACTGGTTTTGAGTGCCTTCACTACTCCCAATGTTTTTAGCTTCTCAAGGGTAACCAGGTTTTTTGGGTAGTAAGCGAACTGAATGCTTTTTTGTGTCGTGTTGCCTTTCGCGTCGGTAGCAAACGCGGTCAGTGTATATTTGTCCGTATCTGAATCCAGGCTAGGGAAGAGACGAGGGTAATCAGGGGTATAACTACCGTCCTTATTCTGGTTAAAACCTAATATAACGCTGTCCGATGCCGGTCCGCCTTTAAGCTCAAGCCGGACAAGGCTCGGTGCGGTTAACGCATCATTTAGCGTTATGCTGATGTTCTCAAGCCCGTAAACGATGGCTCCCGGGGAGAGGCTCGTATTTTCATAGTTAAAATTAACCACCGGAGGCGTCTTGTCGTTAATTAGGTCAATGAATGGCGACGATGTTTCATTGTCAAAGGTGTCCTTTGCCTGGAAGCCCAGATTATATTTCCCTTCGGCAAGTTTGCTCAGATCAAAACTATATGTGTAATCCTCTCCAGCAAGGGAAGTCTGGGTTCCTGTCAGCAATTGACCGCCGGTTTCGGAATCCACCAGAACTGCTGATTTGAGTTGTAACAGATCTCGGAACTTACCGCGCTCAGGTTGCGTTACAAATAACAGTACGGTTTTGTTTTCTTCTTGGTAACTATATCCAGTTATTCTTGGTAGCAGGTCAGTGTTCCAGTGGTGTCTTTTTTCTATACTGACTGATGAAAATGTTTTATCAATATCTGTCAATCTGAATGAGTAGGTCGTAATACCATTACCTGATTTTGGAATAGACCAGGATACCGCACCGATGCACTCTGTCTCACCAGCCGGTACCTGACAAATCTCTGTATTTCCACTCATCGCCCTCTGATCATAATTTCGTGGAGACGCAGTTATCCTTACGGAGCTGAATTTAACGGGCAAATCTTTGGTATTCCAAAGATAGTTTCCTGAATTCATTTCTCCTTGCTTATCCGATCTTAACCATGCTCCTGGTGCTGCCGGGCTGACTGGAGCCTCACTTCCTAAATTGATATCATATGAGAGTGAGCCGCCACCCCATTGATATCCGTTGTGGATGGTGTACGTGACTTTATAGGCGGTCTTAGCTGATACATAGCTGTAGCCATTCGCTTCGGAAATAATCGTTCCGAATTTTAAACCAGCCTTATTGTATTCCCTGCGGTTATACGATGGCACCCGGTACACCAGTGTCAAAGGGTTCTGGTTTACGGTCATTCCCGGCTTATATGCTATGTAACCTTCGCTAAAGCCTGGAACCACGCTCGTTTTCGAAGTTGGGTCATAAACAGCAAACAAGGTGTATTCGCCAAGGTCAGAGTCAAAAATGAACTTCTGGTCCGGCAAAACTTTACGGTTTCCCGCTTTATCATAGAGCGTCACACGGAAGCGATATTCCACATCAGCGTTTGATACAGGCATCCATGATGACCGACTCATATTCCCTTTTGTCCACGGTACAGAAAGGGATGCTGATCCACTGTCATACACCATATCGGTGATTGAATAGACCGTGTCATCAGGTTTAATCACCTGAATTGTCGCTCTATCAAAACCAGTTGCAGCTTTGACGTTATTAACATTCAAGTAAAGCTTAGCTTCAGCCCCCTGACCCAGTTCCCAACGTTCGCCGGTTAACACCATATCGTATCCGGGCTTTTGGTCTACGCTCAGGTTATCTGAAGAAGGGCCTACAGTATCGATAATAAAATTGTGAGACGTACTGTCGACAACCGTGTTTTGAGTATTCAGGATATCCGAGGTTATGACATAACTACCGTCACTTAGTGGAGGAAGGATCAGTGTTTTTCCGTAAAACTCTTCACCTGTAGAAGCCTTTATTCGGTCATTAACTGTCACGCTATCCGTAGTAAAGCTATATACACCAACATTGTCTTTCCTTACCGTTATCTGAATTTTTCTGTCGAGACCTGAAATCAAGCTTAGCTTGATCTTTTCGTTCGTATTGAGGATGCCGGTCTCTGCACCGACAGACTTCTCAGTGCCGTAGATATCTGTGAAAGTGTACTCATAGACCCGTGAATACGACGAAAAGGAGATCGTCGCCAGAATTAACGTTGTCAGCACTTTTATATTGGTATTCATATCACTTAATTCCCAGCAAACTTGATATCAGAGTGAGAGAAAGTTACTTTTCTCTCTTCCCGGCCGTCATATCCGCCGTTGTCGTGTTTATCCAGAAATTACCGGACCACCAGCAGGGACCGGTAATTGTGAGCCGCTATTTAATTTGCGGAAACTCAATGATGAAATCACTTTGACCAGTAGAGCCGTTTGTAGCCGGGAAAATTGGGACTGTTGCGTTGACGCCAGCGCCGAGGTCTATCTGGATTTCTTTGGTTTCGCCCGGCTGAATGACAGTACCCAGTATGTTGATCGCATAATTAGCGTCAGTCCTGAGCGTGATGTTGGCCGTTTGTACACCCTGAACCAGGGAGCCATCGTTACGTCTCAACTGGCCGGTACGCATGACGGCCAGCGGAGTGTTGTCGCTGGTTTTCAGCGCCTTCACCACACCCAGCGTTTTGAGTTTTTCCAGGGTAACGAGATTTTTCGGATAGTAGGCGAACTGAATGCTTTTCTGCGTGGCGTTCCCTTTGGTATCCGTTGCATACGCGGTCAGGGTGTATTTATCGGTATTTTCGTCAAGGGTAGGGAACAGACGGGGATAATCTGGCGTATGGGAGCCATCGGCATTCTGGTTGAAGCCAAGAATCACGCTATCAGATGCGGGGCCACCTTTCAGCTCAAGACGTTCAAGAACAGGTTTTGTCAGCGCGTCATTCAGGCTGATCGCTATGTTCTCCAGCCCATACACAGTAGAGCCAGAAGTGAGCGGGGCATTTTCATAATTAAATATGACGTCAGGGGGAGTCATATCGTTCACCAGCGTGATGAACGGGGATGACGATTCATTATCAAAGGTGTCTTTGGCAAGGAAGGTAAGGTTATATTTGCCTTCCGGGAGAGCTCCCAAATCAAACGTGTAGGTGTAATCATCACCAGCAATCGCTGTATTGGTACCGGTTAACACCTGGACATTTGAATCCGCATTAATCAGAACAGCAGACTTGAGCTGCAATTTGTACCGTAAACTGCCGTTCCCCGGCAGATTCACAAATAGCAGAACCTTTTTCTTGTCTTCCTGGTAATCATAGCCAGTTATTCTGGGCAACTGGTCAGCATTCCAGTATTGTCGCCTTTCAGCATATTGTGAGAAAAGGGAACCATCGGCATTGGTCATCTTGAAGAAAAACCCCATATGGCCGTTACCACTTTTTTTAATATTCCCTACAATTTTCCCTTCACACTCCAGCTCGCCGACAGGAATGTCACATAAGAAATCGCCGGTATTAGACATAGCCTTTTGAATGTAATTTCGTGCAGACGCTTTCACGCGGGCACTAAGAAATGTCACCGGAAGATCGGTTGTTTTCCAGAGGTAATCATATGAGCTTACCGAGCTTTTCTTGTCCGAGGTAATCCACACGTCAGGAGTAGTGGGGCTTACCGGCGCGTCTGCCCCCATTTTAATATTGTAGGTAACACTGGCTCCGCCCCACTGATAGCCGTTATGGATAACAGAGAGCGTCTGGTAAGGCGTCGTGACCGACACATAGCTGTAGCCGTTCGCCTCAGAAATTATGTTCCCGAAGGCCAGTCCGCCTTTTCGGTACTCCCTGCGGTTCGTAGAGGGGACACGGTAGATAAAAGTGATGGGATTCTGATTGACCGTCATCCCCGATTTATATTCAACATACCCTTTACTAAATCCGGGTATAACACTGGTTTCAGCTGTAGGGTCATAAACCGCGACTAGCGTGTATTCGCCTAAATCCGAGTCAAAGAGGAACTTCTGATCCGGGAGGACTTTTCGGGTACCGGCCTTGTCGTATAGCGTGACACGAAAGCGATATTCAGTATCCGCATTAGACACCGGCATCCAGTCGGCTTTAACCGCGCTCCCCTTAGTCCACGGAACAGAAAGCGATGCTGAACCGCTGTCGTAAACCATGTCCATTTTTGAATAGACGGTATTATCAGGATTTAGGATCTGGATAGTGGCTTTATCAAAACCGGCCGTCGCTTTCACATTTTTGACGGTGACATAGAGTTTTGCTTCTGCCCCAAGCCCTAGTTCCCAGAGGTTTCCGGTAAGGACCATGTCATAACCCGGACGCTGGTCAATACTCATGTTATCGGCAGTGGGGCCAGACGTATCAATCAGGAATGATTGGGTTGTCGAATCAATAAGGGCATCCTGGGTATTCAATATTTCCGAGGTGATGGTATACAGCCCATCACTTAACGGGGGCAGGGTTATAACTTTCCCGTAAAACTCTTCATCTGATGATGATTTGATGCGATCGGCAACTTTCACGCTTTCTGTCGTCGTGCTGTAGACATTCACGTCGCCTTTTTTCACCGTCACCCGGATTTTCCTGTCCAACCCTGAAATCAGGCTAAGCTGGATTTTTTCCGTGGTGTTCAGCTTTGCTGAATCGGCGCTAACGGATTTCTCCACACCGTAGATATCATTGATTGTGTACTCATAAACACGGGAATGGCCGGGCAATGAAAGGGTGCCGAGGATTAATGCCGCCAGAAGCTTGGATTTGAATTTCATATCAGTACCAGTCTAAAGCATGGTTAAAAGGTCGCATTGTGTGTCGCTCTTAACCACTGATGGAGCGATACATGCCTAAAAGTTACTTTCCTTCTCCGTTGAAAAAAAACGGATGTTTATGATTCTGCACTTCAGGCCAGCGGCTTATTTCACCTGCTGGAGAACAGCACGCCTGCTCTTCTGGACTGGCGAGTGTAATGAGCGATTCCACACCAGCGTGTTTTCGTAAATCGAGATGAAACCAAGACTAATCAGCTCCTGCTTAATCCGTTCGTTCAGCAATGAACAGGTCTTTTGCCCCGTCAAATTTGAAAGGTAATTTTGTAAGGCCTTTGGTGTGGCCGGGAGAGATTTAGGGGAGGATGCGCAGGAAAGCTTCAGTCTGTTAATCCAGTAGCCCATGTCATGCTCTTTGGCTTTCATCACTTTCATTGTTGAAGCCTTGTCTTTAACCGGCTGCGGAACGGGCAGGGCTGGAGAGATCCTTGTACAGCTGATCCCTGTTGCTTTCAGACGGGCAATAATACCGTCATAGCCCTTGTCACGGGAGATAACAGAGAAGTGTGACGTATCCCCGGCCAATGCGGTCAGTTGTCCGAGTTCCAGGACCAGATGGAAATCAACATTGTTTTTGGATACCTCAGTCGCCGGAATAATGCGTAAAGAAATTGCAGAGCTCAGGGACGTAACAGGAATTTTAATGTTTTCCTGTTTAGCGCCCGTGAAGAAAAGCACTTTGTCAAAGTCATGAAGGGAAACTCCCTCAAGGCTTCCGATATTTTCATAATCAATCAGGGCAATTCTGGTTTTGGGACTTCGCATTACTCTCTCCCGAAAAAAAAGGTTGAACCAAATATCAACCAAATCGCCTACACCACATGCAGGCCAAAAGTAACTTTTATGCCTACGTACATTACCTGCACCCAGTAAAAGTGACTTTTTAAAGGGCAAATCCTGACTAAACGTCCAGCTCCTGATTCACCATGGCTACGGCCATTGGTCTGGAGCCACTGGTATCATCCACCTCGACGGCTATATCTATCCAACGGCTGGGATCTGAAACCCAGTCAATAAGCTCTTTTATGGACAGGCTGTGCCTGATCTCAATGTTTTTAATGCTGTCATTGCCAAACCAGTTAATCCGGTTCACATGCTGTTTTATGTAGTACACATCCCATGAGCCATGGCCCAGAAAGTCCTTACCCCACTGCCGTTTAAGCTCTCGCCAGTCACAGGGCAGAACGTCTGCACGAGAAAGACTGTCTGTTATCTGATAGATATCTGAAAACCCGACCTCGCTATCCGGGATCATTTCCAAGTACAGGTTTCCGGCAACCGGATGTTTCGCACTAATAACCACGTTTTTTGAGCTCATCAAAGGTTCCCTTTTCCGTATGAATAGGCCTGATGCCAATAATCCAGTTATATCAAAATCAGGATCGAAAATTTCTGAATAACAGGACGAAAAAAAGCCATGGCGAAAAAAAATGCGACAGAAAAATAGGGTCTTCCAGGAGCTATCTAAATTGCTATTGTCAAAAGACTAATCCATACGGAGAAGTCAAAATGACACCTGCATTCAGGTTTGGTAAT
Source organism: Klebsiella sp. OBRC7 (assembly GCF_000293135.1). Taxonomy (NCBI): domain Bacteria; kingdom Pseudomonadati; phylum Pseudomonadota; class Gammaproteobacteria; order Enterobacterales; family Enterobacteriaceae; genus Klebsiella; species Klebsiella sp. OBRC7. The sequence goes on from NZ_ALNJ01000030.1 coordinate 123,286, forward strand.
GAGAAAAATGTATACACAGCAAGAAGAAAGCGGCTTCGCAGAAGAGGAAGGCTGATTCACAGCCCTAATGACAGTTTCATTACTAACAGAATTCTTGATCAGCTAATTGATGAGGTTATGTATCAAGAGGCATTCAGAGAAAAATCCATCTTTGAACGTTAAAAAAAACGCTCAACTGCAAGAATGAGTCTCGTGGCGGGAAAATCTCAAAATTCGTTATGTTAGATTAAATCCAGCATTTAAGGCCAGTGCCCTGCAAGGTTAAAGGGAAGGGCGGTAGCGTCTTAAAAATTCGTACACTTTGCGCACTGAGGAGAATATGTCTACTACTACCATAACGCGAAGATTCAATATTCTGGTAGCTGGGTACTTCACAATTATTTCCTGTTGCCAAATTATGGTATTCCCGCACTCTCAACCCATTTTTCTGGTACTGGTGACCATGGGAATTGCACTACGTCTTTTTACCCTTCAACAGCATCAAAAGAACATCAGGTTTCTGGTTTTTTCCCTTTTCTCGCATCATCTGGTGCTTGGCATTCTTTCTGTTGTTCAGTTTTATGTCAGTATCAGGTTTCGCAGAGATATTTATCTTGAGTACCAGCTGGTTTACGCACCTTTTCTTATTGGAATAGGGTATGTCTATTTCAATGTATGGAGACGGCGAGCATAACTATCATCAAACCTCAATAACTAAGGGTATCTGAATGTTATTTTCAAAACCAAAAATCCGTCCACTGACATTTTCACCCGAAGAGATTGTGTGTCTTCAGAGCGGCAACAAAACGCAATTCAGACGACCAGTCAAAGGGGGGCGTTATTTCTCAGAAAGTATGGACGCAGGAAAGAACCCCGGGGCAATACATCCGGTATTAAAATGTCCATATGGGCAAACCGGCGACAGGATCTGGGTAAGGGAAACGGCCAGATCGGAATGGCAAAGAACGCTTGAATCTCCCTTCCTGGTTCAGACGGGGGTACAGTACCGCGCTGATAAGGAATACCGTGAGATCACCGCAGAAACGAAGCACAAAATGTTCCCAGCTAAAGCACGGACAACTCAGGGTGATTTGGCCTGGGCAACGCCAGTTGGTATGCCTCGATGGGCAAGCCGGTACCTGCTTGAAATATCCGGTTCCCGGTTAGAGAAGCTTGCTGATATCAGTCATGAGGATGCGTATGAAGAAGGAATATTGACTGAAGTATGGGATCAAACCGTTGTCGCCCGAAATTATGATACCCCTGACTCATTCTTTCAGTTCTGGTCTGAAGAGATGGACCACTATGTTGAAATGAATGAGCTGTATCGCCGATCTTATCAAAGTTTATGGAACCAGATTTATGGGGGGGACAGTTGGGCATCAAACCCACTCGTTTGGGTTGTAACATTTAAATTAATTGATTGAAGGTTATGTTATGAGCAATATTTTTAAATTAGGCGTTGTGCCTTTAGTTGTTTTAGGTGGATATAGCTTGCTGTTTTATCCAGGCCATGACGATATACCGGAAAAACAAGCCCGCCATTGGGTAAACGACTGCCGGTTGGTAGAAAAAAATATTGATAATGGTTTTTTTTCTTCCGAGCAAAATCGGCTTCAGTGCGGTGATGTCGTTGAAAATGTAAACGCAGCTGATTATGACCATGTTATGAATGGCAATAAGAGTATAACCATATCGGAGTTAATCAAGGAAATATTCAGTGAATAGGTAACTTACAGAGTGAGTATGCAGGCCTTCATTTGTCGATAGCTGATTACCCTCTTTCTATCGAATTATGGGAAGACAATTCGCTCCATACTCAATACCTACCGGATAAATTTAATGGTACTCGAAAATCACGATAAAGTTATGAATTCAGGACCAATCAGGAAGGATGGGTTGGCGCACAAACCAACATATATTTGTTCAAACGACAAAGTTTTGAACAATGCAATAGAAGTACTGCAAGGAGACAGGCAATGACAGCTTACTATCTTGAAGGGAATAATATCGCCTGGCTTAATGGTGTATGCTTATTCCTTATTGTTATCGGTTTTTTGTGCACGCTGACTAAATTCATTATCCCTAAAAAAATTTCTCTGCGAATGAATATAGATTATATCTTGGCTTTTGGCGTTATGATAGCTTTGGCTGCGATCGTCACGGCTGTCATTTTTACCAGTAGATCATTTACGATGGATGAGCTTGAAGCAGGGAGACACTGGAAAAAAGACTGTAAACTTCTGGAGGTGAACATACCTACAGGAACCTTTTCCGAACCAGTTAATAAACAAGACTGCGGTGGCGTTATCATTAATGTCCCTAAGCTTCAGTATGACGAATATATCCGGCAGTGGGAATTATACGAAGGAAAAGAAAGATGATTGCAAAAATTAGAAGGGGCAGTATGAATGCTGAAGGTGATTTAAAGAAACTGACTAAGCTTAAAATGAAAAAGCTTTGGTGGATTATATTTACATGTTTACGTATAGAGGATAATACTCCCCCTCCTTTATGGGCTGCTACAGTTGTCGCTCCGATGCTATTATCTTTATTTTTATTTTGTCTAACACGGTCAGGTTTAATTGCACTAATTTCATGGGGGGTGGGGGTTATTGTTGTTATTTGTTTTTATCGCTATCTAATGCTCCCTAAAACCTGGGCTGGCATACTTGACAGGCAATTGCTGGAATATATCGAAAAATATAATGGCCGCGATAATGAAGATTTTTTTACTGGAACTAATGATGTCCCGCTTGAAAATCTCATTAACGACGGCGAAGCTAGTGTTAATAACATAAAACACTGGTGTCATGATGAGAGATGGGATCTGAGAATGAGAATGCTAAATGAATTTGGCATTAAGCCAGAACAAAAAGCGGATGTTGTCGTTAATCTTAAAAGCTTTAGCGGAACGAAAGACTGAAGCTACTGTAAGTAAAAACCTGTAATTCCAAAAGTTACTTTCTGGAGTAGTCATGGCTGAAAGAGTAATCAAAAGGGGCGGGGAGTTGGTTGAGCCGCCCTCCCACAAGAACATCGTAGATAAAGATGATTTGCCAGGTAAAGCCACCAAACCTAAAACTAAGATCACAAAATCACAGCGAGCTGAACTTAGGCTTAAATTTGCAAGCCGTTGTGCGTATTGCGCATGTGAGCTGAAAGAGACTGGTTGGCATGCTGATCATGTTGAGCCCGTACGTCGTGATTTTGACATAGTCCGGGCCCCTCAGGGGAGTCGGGTTTCTCATTTTGTCCGTTCTAACGGACGTGTATTTCACCCGGAGCGGCATGAGCTCGACAACCTGTATCCCTCATGCTCTCACTGTAACCTGTTTAAATCGACGTATACGATTGAAGGATTCAGAAAACAGATTGCCCACCAGCCCGAACGCGCTCAAGCCTATTCTGTCAATTTCCGCACCGCCCAACGATTCGGGCTAGTGACGGTCATAGAGAGACCGGTTGTGTTCTGGTTTGAGGTCTATGATGCCACAGCAGCTCTGGAACCCCAGCTTTCATACTTTCTGGAGCACAGGGAGGCTTACCAGCGTTAAGGTTTGCTGTCTTTTCTTGAGCTGCTGTCGGCTTCTTTAATCCGTTCATCAGCTTGCTTACCGGTATAAATACATATCGCACTGTTGTAATTATTTAAAGCAATCTCGCTTTTGAAATCACAAAAATATGCCGGGTGTTTTGTCGCAATGATATCGCCTTTCTGGCATTTTCCCTCCAGACCTTCTACCAGACTGTCATTATCGGTGCCCATACATGCTTCGCCGGTTGGGGTGATACCTTCCTCCTTACAGCCTGAAAGAATGCCTGTGGCACAGACCAACATTATCAGCAATTTTTTTTGCATTGTTCCCGTTCCCTGTTATATATGATTTTTCAAGTCTAGGCATTATCGGGCATGATGCACCTACCAGTAATCGTATCGCGTCTGTCCGGCTTTATGCCTCAACATGGTGAAAACGGATAAACGTATGCCATCTCAGATACCACTTGACCCAAAACTTCCGGCCAATTTTGATGACACCCCTAACAGTGAACGAAGCAAAAAACAGCTGGATGAATGGTGGGATCATCCTTATGGGATCACTAAACCAGACGGCTCAATTACGGTCAGGTGTCTCAACGGTGGAGCGTGGGACCGCTCATCGGTGCTTGGAAATGCAGGAACTTACGAAGAGGCTTGTGTCCTAGCCCACGACGCCCAGGCAAAATGGATTTTTACACGTCAGCAACCCATTTTCATGTATTCTAACGAACCTCCCTTCAGGCTGGTGGTACAGTCTCAGCGACCGGACTATGAAGAAAGCATCGTTGGTGAGTTCAATACTATTGATGAAATGAATTTGTTCTCGTTAAAGCAGAAAAAACCCGAACTGCTTGAGCTACCTCCGACCATTGAAACAAAAGGCATGGATACTGAGGCCTTGACCTGGTACGGGAACGAGCTTGATCTGGCTGCATCGAGACTTGAGGCAGCACTTAAGACCGTTTCTGTTTTGCGTGACGAGGTCAGTATGGCCTTTCTAAGGAAAAAAGGAGACGCCAGTTAGCGGAGGATTGTGGGGTTACCGGCGTTTATCCATAGTGTCCACTATCAGGCCTATATAAGCAGACCTCGAATCTTCGCAGTCGGTTTGCCTTGCATAGGCTTTTTTTATTGCTCCATCGGAGAGGGGATGCTTCATATTGAGAAATAGCATGACCACTAACACATCAATAGAACGGGCGGATGCAAAGTACTCATAGATGTAATCGGTCGTCGTTTTTTTAAAATCCACACCAACTGAACCGAGGTCAATCAGTCCTGCGATTATTTCTCCCGCCTCACCATTCCTTACGGTACGCTTTAACAGGTTTAGTTTACGTTTCTGTGCTTCCTCCCTGTCTCGTTGAGACTGCAGATACTCGGCAAGGCTTTTAAACATAACGGCTTATCCTGTTTATTCTCATCACACCGATCATACGGACATTCCGTGATAGTTGGAACCTGGCTAATTCCTGGCGCTAGTCCCTATGCTTGACCATTCCGCGAAACGGATATATAATAATCGTCAAATGGAGGTGGCTTATGTACAAAAACACCACAGCGGAAAAACTACCAGACACTACTGGTAACCTGACAGATTTTCAGCTTAATTTACTGAAAAGAATAAACAATATTGCACTGTCTCTGATGCCAGAGTTTGAGGACAAATCTCAGGCCATGGAAGCGATCACACTGGATGATGGCTCATTGATGCAGTTGCTGTACTCTGTGCAAATGCAGCAGAAAACGCGCGCATCTGAGTATGAAATGCGTAAGGTTCATCGCCGTCGTGAAAATCTGGAAGCTTTTTACAGAAGCCTTCAGGAAATGGGCGGCACCCTTAAAGTCAATGATGTGGCTGACATACTGGGGATTACCCGACAGGCAGTGAACATCCGGGTGAAGAAGAATCAGCTTCTGGCCTTTAAGCAAAACGGTGACTTTATGTTCCCGGTCTTCCAGTTTACTGATAAAGGTCTGAGACCTGGATTTAAAGACATCATGGACGCATTCGATGAAAATACCCATCCGGTGTTGCGGCTGGAGGTTTTCAAAGCACCGATTGCGGTCAGCGATGAGCAAACCAAAACACCCGTCCAGATCCTGACTGATGGCGCAGCTGAAGATGAACTGGCTCTGGCCGTTCGGGCCGCACGACTATTCGGCAGCCATGTTGCCAGCTGAGATTAAGAAAAAAGGGGCATACCGCGCCCCTTTTTAATTACTTCGGTTCGGGCATAATTCTGAAGTTTAGTAATTCCTCAAACATCTCTTCGCCGGTCATGAACGTGCCATGCCAACCTACAGGAAAAATCCCTGTATCTGTCTCCCTGAAAGATGCATAAGGTACCATCCCCCCGGGAGTATCAGTGAAAGCTGGTGGCTTACCAGGCATTTCCCAGAAAGCGTAACAACGCTTGTAGCGATAGTGCCTTCCAGAATAAGAGATCCCATCAAAATCACTTCCAAAATGCGTATGCAAATACGACATAAGCCATTGTGTGAAGGTATAGTTTTCGTTTTCAACACTGTCAGGTGGAATGTGAAGCAGCTGGCATAAACCAACAATATCGATCACTTTTACCGTTCTGTTGACATCTATCGAGCACATATAATGCTGATGTAAGACTTTCTCTGGGTAATTAACAGGACCACCCAAATGAAGTAAACGTCCGTATGCTTCCGCCGCTGCCGTTAATGATGAGTCTGCAGCGTACCACACGGCAATCGAACCACCGGGTGGGTTGTAGCGTCCACAATCTTCAAATAACACTGGCGCACTGAACTGTACTGCACTTGCATAACGCTTCTTCTGGTGACGCTTCAAAACAGCCGAAGCCGGATTGATTGTCACTGTCGGAATACGTCCTACCTTTTGTAACGCTACAATTCCCTGCGTCACTTTATCTTCTTCAAAAATCCATTTATCCATAAAACACCTCCTTACAACAGATTAGGCCATAGGCTTTCTCCATTCTCATTTATAAAATGTCCCTGAAGTATCGTCATTCAAGGACGAATAAGACCTGCGGTCTCGCTTATATTATATCCCAAAAAAACCATATGTTTCATATAAATATGGTTTATCTTCCAGATAAATTTAGAGTATAAATGTTAGCTTGCATTGTACCTAATTTAAGGTACAATCAATATTGAAAGGGAAGGCTACGGAGCCGCCCATTAACTGCCTCAGGAGGCGTTCATGTCAACTATCCCTCAATTAGCTGAGCTGGGTTTTTCCTCAGATGTTGTTCCTGTGATCAATACCCCAGCGCCCAATATGACTCGCGGATTTGAGCGCTTTCATATCAGCTATAACAGTTCATCTGCCGGGTATGGCTGCGATACAACCGCTCTGGTTCTGGATGGACGAGTCTTTTTCGTACTGAACGGGGACCATGCCTGTGATATGACCAAAGCTGCTGCAGCACGCGGTATCGATGGTTGCATTGACGTCTTCATAGACCGTATCGAGTCGGCTAGTCGACACAGCGAGCATAAAATGGCAATTGGTCTGACAAACGATGAGTTCGGATTGATGCCGACCGCGCTCGCTGTCATCGGAGAAGAGAACATCCTCCGTCTTCTATCAGCTGTGACAGGAAACGCTCAGGACTTTTCAGCGTACGGTATTAATCAGGATTAACCATTCTCAGCCCCTACTGACCCATAACTTATGAGGCTTGTATGAAACTTGAAGATTTAACAGGTGACGACCGTACTCTGGTTGTAGTCGCTCTCCAGGCTCTTTTCCGGGAGCGAACTAACTCATATCAGGCAGCCTGCACCGCCTGCCAGCTTGCAGGCGAGAAACCACCAGCTGAGAATCTTTTTGGCGTGGAGGCAAGTATTTCGGCAATTCGCCGGATGGGAGCTCTCCCGCAGAGATGAAACCAGATATGAAATCAACCAGTGAGAACGACAACAGACGCGGATTGCTCATCAGTGCAGGTCAGTTGCTGTTTGGTGAGCGCTGGCAAACAGAACTCGCCAGAGCCCTTGGACTGGCGGACGGCAGACGCATCCGTCAGTGGCTTTCTGGTGACAGACCAATACCAGTCGGTATATGGGATGACCTGAGTGAACTCCTGAAGGACCGAAGTTCCGAAATAGCTCTGATATTAAAAAACATTCAAGACATCACGAAGCCTGAAAAGAAATGACGTACCTGGCTAACTTGTAATTACCATCAAAGGAGATTGTCAGTTATGGCGATGAATAAAAAAGAACAAGCAGCCTATGATCAGCTGGTGGCACAGGCCAGAATAAACAGAGCTTTACGTTGGTCTGACTATCGGGTTGAACGTGATATGCCCGTACCGGAGACCTCGGGGGATTACCAAAACGGATGGAGCTTCAACGTGGCCTCTGGCACTGTTTATCCGACATGGAGCGGTAATAGTGTCCACGGCACCCGGGAGGAGGGCGAAGTTGTTGATGCAGCCTCCCGTCGTATGCGTGGTATGAATGGTAGCCAGAATGGCATACCACAGTTCAGCACTAAAGAACGCGCCCTGAAGGCATTACGCCGCTCACTAGAAATCAAGTTTGCCATGCAATTGGATGGCATAGATAACCGATAAACACATTTAAGACAGCACGAATGAGAACGTATAGGTTCCTGGAGCTGACCGTTGACAGGAGGCATAATGACGCAACAACACTCTCATCCGCGTGAGGTGGTGGAGATGTCCCGGCGTATTTTTGAAAATTTAATCTCCAGTAGCCTCAATTCATCTGATACCACAGGAACCTGCATGTATGGTTCGATTCTGGTATCCATGCTCCTGGAGAAATTTTCAGGTGTCAGGACACGTATCGCCGGTGGAGATGGTGTTGATGATGGTGGAATACTTACTGCCGCCGGTATGAAAGGGCATTATTGGGTTGTTGCCAACGTAAATGGAATGCTCTTTGTTGTCGATATCACGGCAGATCAGTTTGGCATGGACAAAATCGTATACAAAGGGCTAAAGGATGCTCCAGAGTATATTGAGGGCCACCAAATCACCATTGATGAGCATGTTCATGAGACCCTTCACCAGATCATAGGAAGTTACAGTTCAGAATATAACCAGCTGTGAGTTCTATAAAAAAATTTGGCTATGTTTTAGGCGAAACGATTCGTTACTAAAGAAGAACAGCATCAGCAGAAAGAGGAGGGGAATTTTTATGGATAAACGTTACGAGTTGGCTGACAAGCACGGGATGTCCCATGAATTCATCGACTGGTTTTTCGATAAAAAGAAGGATGGTTCTGGGGACCTGTGGTTTGTCATGATGTCGGCAATGTGGGAGGGCTATAAAGCCCGGGACACCCATTCGACAAAAGCATTTGCGTACCACCAAGAGCAACAAAATTTTGAAGCATGGTGGGAACAGAACAACGAAGGGGGGCCTCTCTCTGGTTGGGAGAATCTCCGAGCTAAAGATGGATATAATGACGAAGACATTGACAAACAATGGGAGGCCTGGCTGGGCAGAGCTCGTTATACTGGTTAAAACCACAGATATTATTTGCGCTGGGTTAAATGAGTGATAAACTATCACGCAGATAACCTGTGGAGGCAATAATGTCTGAATTTGATTCCCTTGCGGAAGAGCTGGTGGAAGAGGCACGTAATGAAGAGGCCAGACAACAGCAAAGGGACCTGTCACTGATAGGGAAAGTCCTTGAAATCTATGATCAGAAGTTTGTTGCCGAACTTCTGCGTAAGCTGGGAAATTCAGACTGGACCAGGGAGACCCTGAACCGCTGGATTAACGGAAAATGTGGGCCTCGTTCACTTACCGTAACTGAGGCATCGCTTCTTGAAAGGCTGCTCCCGCAGCCGCCAGCTAACCACCCCAATTATGCTTTTCGGTTCATCGATCTCTTCGCCGGTATCGGCGGTATCCGTCATGGGTTTGAAGCCATTGGCGGCCAGTGTGTTTTCACAAGTGAATGGAACAGCTATTCAGTAAAAACTTATAAAGCAAACTGGTATTGCGATCCCGAAGCGCATATCTTCAATTCGGATATCCGCGATGTGACCCTCAGTCATAAAGAAGATATCAGCGAAGAAGACGCCTACACCCATATCGATAAATCGATACCCGATCATGATGTCCTGTTAGCTGGATTTCCATGTCAGCCCTTTAGCCTTGCCGGAGTCAGTAAGAAAAACTCACTTGGCCGTAAACACGGTTTTGAATGTGATACCCAGGGGACCTTATTCTTTGATGTGGCTCGTATCATCATGGCAAAAAAACCGGCCATCTTTGTACTTGAGAACGTCAAGAACCTCAAAAGCCACGATAAAGGGAAAACTTTCCGTGTCATTATGGATACCCTGAATGAACTCGGTTACGACGTTGCCGATGCTGAGGCTACAGGTGCCGATGATCCAAAAGTTATAGATGGTAAGCATTTCATCCCTCAGCACCGGGAGCGTATTGTTCTGGTAGGCTTCAGACGTGATCTGAATTTAAGTCAGGGATTTAGCCTTGGTGACATTTCTTCTCTGTTCCCTGAAAGAAAAGTACTGTTCAGAGAGCTCCTTGACAGTGATGTTGATGATAAATACACACTAACGCCAAAGCTGTGGGATTATCTCTATAAATACGCCAAAAAACACCAAGAGAAAGGCAATGGTTTTGGTTTTGGACTGGTGAGGCCTGAAAATGATGATGCAATTTCTCGCACAATATCAGCGAGATATCACAAGGATGGTTCAGAATCGCTCGTTGATCGTGGTTGGGATAGCGAACTCGGTGAAAAGAACTTTAACGACCCAGAGAACATGACCCGACGTCCTCGTCGTCTAACACCGCGTGAGTGTGCCCGGCTAATGGGATTTGAGCAGCCAGGGAAAGTAACTTTTAGAATCCCCGTATCCGATACTCAGGCTTACCGCCAGTTCGGAAATTCCGTCATCGTGCCGGTATTCGATGCAGTAGCGAAATTGCTGGAGTCACGGATCATCGAGGCTGTGAAGGCGCGGAAATAGAAGGTATTGAAAGAGCCCCAAGGGGCTCTTCAAATATCTATGCTGGTATCATCCCATTGCGCATACGACTCTCGCCAGATGTGGGGGGATGTCACCAATAGAGTTTTTTAAGTTCATCGATAAACGCAGATAGTGACATTAGCTCACCCCTGATTTCCTCGGGAAAGGCCTTATGCAACCCTACCGGTACAACGAGCCGTATCCCCTCAGACTGCATTTCCCTGAACTGTGCCACAGATACGCCCTGCTGTAAGGTGAACAGGTGTACTGTATCAATTCTGTCAGCCTCATTCAGTACCTGCCGCCAGCGGTCCTTACAGGTGGTTTTAACCCCCAACATGCGTAACTGTTCAGCAGGGTAATAAGGATCGTGATAGGCAGCACCGGAAGGAAAGATGAAATCGGGTTTTTTCTTACCTTCCGTGATAGCCTGAGTTTCAAAGCTCATTACACCGTGTTCTTTGAAAAGAGATTCAAGATGGAGCTCAAGACTTTTCCCGGCACGAGACTTCCTCCGGTTACTCACTGAGTTAGCAAGCGTAATAAAATCATTCACCGTGGCAAAGCCTTCGGCTATCTGACCCAGCACGTGCAGTTCCTCAACGGCAAGAAAAATTTCAAACTCAATTTTCCTCCTCCGCATCAGTTGTGAGTCCGGATCGTCAGTTGTTCTATCGTAATGACACGCAGCAAAACCAATAATTTCCCTTCCTGAAGGGAAGTAGTGAGTCCATTCCAGTGGAAGCACATACTTTGTTCTGCCAGGAGAATTTTCTGTAACCAACCCTCCAATTATTTTGTCTCCAGGACCAAAAATCGTTGCTCCCGGGATAACTTCACCAATAATTGGTTCAAGAATATCTTCCTCGGTCAGGTCCTTGCAGACCCAGACATCACAATAACTGGAAGATGTTCCAGGCACATGGTCGAAGGCGAGAAGTGCCAGAGCGCCGGTATTCTCCGGATTCTGGAGAGGATTTTGTCTGCCAAAGCCCGTCAGACGCTTTTCATCACGGGTTCCCCCGAAAAATTTATTGTTGTAGTAAATGGCCCTTACATCATGAAGGTCAGGGCAATCAGGATGAGATGACACGTGAACAGAAAAAAGAGCTTCAGGATTTCTTAACTGAGTATCACGGAGGGAGGGGAAGAGCTCATCAATGACGGCTCCCGGCATGTAAAGACCAGACTGGTGGGATCTTGTAGCGCCGGTATCGTTAGCGGATAAGCGCTTAACGTATATCCAAACATTCGCAGAACACTTTGTTTGCAACCACTCCGCCAGAAGACTCATTCAAACCACTCCACCATAAACACTCACTGTTTATGAGTGATGTTACGGATCCTGAGGTTAGAAGCAAGGCTAAAAGAGACAGAGTGGGGCTGGGGAAATGGGATGATTAACTGTGAATTTATTTAAATGTTCAAGAAGTTACGCTGATAAAAAAACGTGAATACTAGCACTAAATGTTTGAAAACAACGCTAATGACATAGGTTTAAATATCATCACCACCTCAACATTATGTTCCTCAACGTAGTCACACCAACATTTTAAATCAAGTTAGAAAACACAATGGCGCTATTTCTTCTTTATAATTTCTCACTGTTTATGAGATGGAAAATACCTGTTGAATTCAAATGTGGCATCCAAAGAATTTAAGGGATTGACGAAGCGACTTTAAATGTAAGAATAGATATGCGCGATGTTCTCATCAATGAAAGACTCACAGGAAAGAGCATTAAACTCGTTCCGATAAGTCTACACCATGCGTACTCATTATTATTTATTACAATCAAAATGCGGGATTTTATTGACTAAGCATTTATATGTGGAAAAATAGATGCATCCCGTATCACTCTAAAAGGTAACATATGAAAATCCGAGACCAGATTACTGCAGAATTGAATTACCAGGCATCTGTAGAAGGAGAGACGGGTAATATAAAAATGTGTCGTATTATTCTGGAATCTGTGAACAATGTTGTTGTTTACAATACAATGACAAAGGTGGAGAAAGCACCAAACGCTGACTCTAAAACCGACGAAGAGCAGTATTTCCACTATGTTCGGCCCTGGGTTATCCCGTTCATTGAAAAGATGTATATGGCTAAAGACAAATGAATGCTGCATCGCTAGAAAGGAAGAACTTATGGCATTACTGATTACAGCAGATGATAGTATACGCAAGCTATCCCCTCAGGACCTTGAAGGTAGCCGTAATAATGACGGTGCATTCTCGCTTGCAGATATGCAACAAATGGTAGGCGGTTACATTCAGGCTGTAATGCTCAATCCTGTTATTGTACATGATGGCATTCGTTACAGCTGGTTGGTCATTAATGAAGAAGGAAAGCTTCTGTCCTTACCAGGAAACAACAATGCGACACTCATAGCGAAAAGTGCTATCAGGCCTGATGACTATATAGTAGGCAATGCGTTGATGCTTGAAGAAAGCGAGTTTCAGTAATATCGAAGTTTTAAAATATTTATGTGGTGCACTGAGTTTGAGTTTTTAGTTTAGCCTGTCAATGACAGGCTTTTTTTTCAAAGAAAAATACCGGAACCGGGCTAAAAGTGAAGTGCAATCAGGTAGAGGAAAGTTACTTTTTTGATTTTCCGCAGCAGAGATGGAGTGCCAAGGTATCAGGCTTAACATCAACCATTGCCAATAAACATTCTTTATGCCCGTATGTGCTACCCCCTGATTTATCGATATATACGACTCCATTTTCTTTCAACCTTTCCCTTCCATAGCGGGCTGCATACGACTCGGACATATTTTCCGAGCAAATCTCGCAAGGCCCTAGGTAGTCACTACTCCGGCCTGTCGTCCTAATGACTTTTACCATCCGACCTGTAGGTACGTTAGGGAAGGTGCGAACAAGTTCCT